>CAMOIZ010000001.1 GCA_946616385.1 uncultured Bacteroidales bacterium
TTCAGCATGTTGGGCTGGAGATCCTGCAGGGACTGCCAGTTGCGAGTGAGGTTGCGGGCAGAGGCTCCATTGCAGATAATCGCACGTACATGGTCGTAAAACCCGGATTTGTCGTACAACAAGTCGAAGCCCAGATCCTTTATGAAACGACGGTAATTGTTCCTGTCGTACACTTCGCCTATGAACAGCATCTGCGGATATACCTTGCGCACCTCGGCGATCAGCCATTCAAGGAATTCCGGAGGCACCATCTCCACCATGTCGCAACGGAATCCGTCCACTCCCTTGTCTGCCCAGAACAGAAGGATTTCCAGCATCTTGCGGTATGTGTCGGGATGGGAGTAATCCACCTTCAGGGTGTCGGTCCAGTCATAATCGCAGTAGTTGCATTTCGGCAGGTCCCGGCAGTCCGGACTGACATGATTGGGTACATAGTCGATTATGACCTTGAGCCCGGCTTTGTGAGTGCGGAGTACGAGCTTTTCAAACTCGTCCATGCGAGCCTCGGGCCTGTCTGCAAGATAAGGATTCACATCGTGGTAATCCTCTATGGAATAGGGAGATCCGGGATCGCCCTTCACAAAGGGCTTCCCGCTTGCATGACGGATTACTCCGGTATACCATACAGCGGTGACGTTCAGGGATTTAAGATAAGCGAACGCCTTCGCGTCCCATTCCGAGAATTTGCCTTTGCCCCAGATTCTGGGAAGGACCTGATATATTACTTCCATCTGCGCTTGAATTCAGAAACGGTAATGGCGGTTGCAACGGAAACGTTCAGCGATTCCGAACCTCCGCCGAAAGAGGGTATCGTGAGCCGGCAGTCACACTCGGCGGCAACCTCCCGGCTGATGCCGTTGGCTTCGTTGCCCATTACTATCAGGCCTTCACGAGGGAGTTCGGATGCATAAATGTCGCTGCCGTCCAGGAAGGTGCCGAAGACGTGCAGGCCGGCGGCGCGGAATTCCTTGCATTTCTCCACTATGTCGCAGTAAATCAGCTTCTTGCGGAAGATCGCGCCCATCGACGCCTGAACCACCTTCGGATTATATACTTCGACGCTGTCGGGGGAGGCGAAGATGCAGTCCACGCCGAACCAGTCGGCGATGCGGAGTATGGTGCCCAGGTTGCCGGGATCGCGCACGGAATCAAGGGCGAGGCACAGACCGCCCGGAACATGCTCCGAAGGAGCGGGCTTGCGGACCACGGCAACTACGGGGGATGGGGAACTCATGGTGCTGATTCGCTCCATCAGCTTTTCTCCGACTTCATCCCGGCGAATTATCCTGACTATCCCGAAGCCGGACGACTCCGCTTCTGCCACCAGTTTTTCACCTTCGACCAGGAAGAGTCCGGATTCGTCCCTGTATTTCTTTTCGTGCAGCGCACGGATCTGTTTCAACTCGTTGTTGCTGATAGTTTCCATCGCTGCAAAAATACATTCTAGGACAGACAAAAACAAATAATTGTTATATTTGTAGAATATGAAAAAAACATTCCTGCTGGCCGTCATCTGCATCCTGTCTTTCTCTTGCAGCACTACCCGTGTGTTGGAAGAAGGGCAGTACAGGCTGGAAGGGAATACCGTCACGATCCTGGACGATCCTGAGTTCGACACGGCTGAAGTCCGGAACTACATTCGCCAGAATGACGGAGACGGGGGTCTGCTCGGCTTCAACCCGTTTCTATATGTTTACAATTTTTCAAAGAAGGACGGCCTCTGGCACAAACTCGGCACTCCTCCTGTAGTGTACGACGAAGGGTCGGTCGGAACTTCTTTGAACAATATTTCCAACAGACTCCGCTATCTGGGCTACTACGATGCCAAGGTCGACAGCACCACTGTCCGCAAAGGGAAGAAAATCAAGGTGAATTACATCGTACAGTTGGGCGGGAGGCACAAGATAGATTCCATCGCGTTCGAGGTGCCGGACTATGCTCCTTTCATCGAAGATTTCAGGGCCGACACCGCCGCTCTGCTGGCTAAGCTGAAAGGTGAATTCCTTTCGGAACAGATGCTTGAAGAGGAAACCGTGCGTTCATCGGAAAGGTTCCGCAATCTAGGCTACTATTCCCTGACCAAGAACAACTTCTCTTTCGAGGCGGATACAGTAGGCGGGTACACCCTTCTCAAGTACAGGATAAGGGAGTACGAACGCAGCCAGTCGCCGGCCGGAGCTCAGCCGCTTAACAAATACACGATAGGGAAGGTTTCCATCAACCTTCCGAAAGACCTGAAATTCCGCGAATCCGTACTCAAGGGCCTCAATACCGTGCAGCCCGGCCAGCCATACAGCGAAACGAACGTCACTACCACCTACAACCGCTTTTCGTCGATCAAACTGTTCAACGGCGTGTCGGTGGAGATGACCCAGGCTGGGCCCGACAAAGTAGACTGCGACATCAATCTTTCACGCTCTCCCGTGCAGGGCTTCAAGGTTAATCTGGAGGGTTCCACAAACTCCAGCGGTCTCATGGGTATCTCTCCGCAGATCAATTACTTCCACAAAAATGCATTTCATGGAGGAGAGTGGTTCAATCTTGGTTTCAACGGCGATTTCCAGTTCAAGCTGAACGACGACACCCGGGCCACCGAATACGGTCTTTCCGCAGGAATCAGTTTCCCTCGCTTCCTGGGACTTCCGTTCAGCATGTTCAGGCGTTCGTCCATCCCCAGGACCGAATTCAATCTTGCCTTCAATCATCAGAACAGGCCTGAATATACCCGCAACGTCGCCTCCGTCAGCTTCGGCTATTCCGGCGCCACGCGGCACAACATCAGCTATCAGATATATCCGCTCCAACTCAATTTCGTAAAACTCTACAACCTGGACGCGGCCTTTCTGAAAACCCTTTCCAGGAATCCCTACATGCGTTATTCCTACATGGACCACCTCGACGCTGGCATAGGTATGCTGTTATACTACAATTCCGCCAAAGAGATAGTCCCGAAGGATTCATATTATTTCCACCGTCTCGGCATCGACCTGTCGGGTAATGTGCTGAGCCTCTTCAATCGCTTCATGGACACCAACTCCGACGGTTCGTATCTTATCGGAGGTTCGCCCTATGCCCAGTACATCAGGGCGGAGTATTCACTCGGACGCACATGGCGCTTCGGCGAAGACAATAATCAGGGACTTGCCACCAGGCTGCTGGTGGGTGCGGGTTTCGCATACGGAAACTCTTCCGCACTGCCATTCGAGAAACAGTTCTACGCCGGCGGAGCAAGCAGCATGAGAGGATGGCAGACGAGGGCCCTCGGCCCGGGATATTCCCCCAGGAACGACGCATTCATCATTCCCAGCCAGACCGGAGACATGAAGCTGGAATTCAATCTGGAATACAGGTTCAGGATGTTCTGGAAGCTTGAAGGTGCGCTCTTTACCGATATAGGTAACGTCTGGAATCTCAAGTACCAGAACACTGTCGACGACCTCAAGGGTGCCTTCCTGCTCGATGACTTCTTCAACAGCATGGCCGCCGACTGGGGTGTAGGCGTCCGCGTGAATCTGGAATTCATCTTGCTACGAGTCGATTTCGGCATGCAGTTGCGTGATCCTTCACTCTCCGAAGGCAGCAGGCTGATCGGGCCGCGTCAGTGGCTCAAGGGATCCAACAACGCGTTTCACTTCGGCATCGGATATCCTTTCTGATCTACTTTGTGTAATATTTGGGCCAGCAGGCCTGCAGATAAGCCTTCAGGGCATCTTCGTGCTTGTTGGGAGCAGGATGATAGAATACGTGTCCTTCAAGACCCGCGGGCATGAATTCCTGATCTACAAAATGTCCCGGATAGTCATGTGCATACTTGTATCCGTCGGAGTAGCCAAGTTCTGACATGAGCTTGGTGGGAGCATTGCGCAAGTGCAGGGGAACGGCGCGTGTCTTGTCGTCTTTGGCCACCTGCAGGGCTTCTTCCAGAGCCATATAGGAAGCATTGCTCTTTGGGGAAGAGGCCAGATACACGGTACATTCCGCAAGAGGTATCCTGGCTTCAGGCATGCCGATCTGGTTCACGACCTGGAAAGTGGCATTCGCCAGCAGCAGGGCATTCGGATTGGCGAGTCCGACATCTTCCGAAGCGCTAAGGCACAGGCGCCTTGCAATAAAAAGAGGATCTTCTCCTCCGTCCAGCATCCTGGCCAGATAATAAACCGCGGCATTTGGGTCGGATCCGCGTATGCTTTTGATGAACGCGGAGATGATGTCGTAATGCATTTCCCCGTCCTTGTCGTAGATGGCCACATTCTCGTTCAGGCAGGCGGTCACGGTCTTGTTGTCGACTACCGCCTTTTTGCTGCCGGCCTGGGAATCCACGACCAGTTCGAGTATATTCAAAAGCTTGCGCCCGTCGCCTCCGGACTGGCGGAAAAGAGCTTCGGTTTCCTTTACTTCTATCTTACGTTCCTTCAGGATTTCATCGGTAGCCAAGGCCCTGTCGAGAAGCACTTTGAGATCGGCTGCCGCAAGGCTTTTGAGCACATAGACCTGACATCTGGAAAGAAGGGGAGTGATGACCTCGAAAGAGGGATTCTCGGTGGTCGCACCTATCAGCACCACCGTGCCTGCTTCAACTGCGCCGAGAAGAGCATCCTGCTGGGCCTTGTTGAAACGGTGTATTTCGTCGATGAACAGAACAGGTGCGGCGGTCTGGTTGAAAACACTTCCACCCTTGGCTGCGTCAATCACCTCCCGGACTTCCTTGACTCCGGCACTGACTGCGCTCAAAGTGAAGAACTCCCTCTTGCAGGAATCTGCGATGATGCGTGCAAGGGTTGTCTTGCCCACACCGGGAGGCCCCCAGAGTATGAAGGAACTCAGGTTCCCGCTTTCGATCATATTCCGGAGTATGCATCCCTTGCCCACAAGATGCTGCTGCCCTACATAGTCGTCGAGGCTGTGAGGACGCATGCGTTCGGGAAGAGGAGGAAGAAGGCCGTTCATTATCTGATCTCCTTTTTATAAGAACGACGGCGTTTGTGCTGGATGCGGTCAAAATCACCAAAGTGATTGCGAATACTGTGGTTGTCTTCCAACTCAGCATTGGTTTCAGCCCATTTCACGCCGAGTTTTTCGTATTTCTGGAACATGTCACACACCACGAGCGCCGTCACGCCAGAATTGCGCACGTCGGCCCTTGCGCCCATCAACAGAAGTTCAGCCCCTTCGCTATGCTTGATGAACAAGGCTTTGGCCAGATGCCACCAGCCGAAAGGGAAGAGACGCCCGCGCGATTTGATAAGGGCGTCTGCAAGGGAAGGCATGGTAATACCGAAAGCGACTATTTCGCCCTTGTCGTTCTCGACAGAAGTGATGTAGCGCAGGTCCAGAATCTTAAGGTAAAAACCTATGTACTTGTCTGCCAGGTTTTCCGGAAGCACGGTATATTCGTAAAGGTCTTTGTAAGAGTCGGTTATGAGAGAGAACAGCTTCTGTGCATAATTCTCTTTGCGGATGATCTTACGGGTTACGGGTCTGATCTTGAAATTGTTCCTCTCGGCAACGATCCGTGCTACCCGCGTAAACTTCTCGGGCATCGCTTCCGGTACGGTGATCCTGTATTCCAACCAGTCGGCATCCTTCTCGAAACCGAGGGCCTCGATGTGCTGCACATAGTAAGGATGATTATAAATGAGAGGCATGGTGCTCTGCTGGTCGAAACCTTCTACCAACATGCCTTCAGGATCGAAATCGGTGAAGCCGAGGGGGCCGACTATGTGTGTCATCCCATGGGCTTTTCCGAATTCTTCGACCTTGGCGATGAGGGCGGCGGAAACCTCCTTGTCGTCGATGGTGTCAAACCAGCCGAAACGCACTTCGTCATGCTTCCAGCGTTCGTTTGCCTTGTAGTTGATTATGCCTGCAATCCTGCCGACCGGCTTGCCATCGCGATATGCCATATAAAGCACTTGGTCGCAGAAATCCGATGCAGGATTCTTCTTTTCGTTGAGAGTATCCATCTCGTCGAAAACAATATTCGGCACATAGTATGGGTTATGCCTATAAAGAGTCTCGGGGAAAAGGACAAACTTTCTCAATTCCGATCTCTTCGTGGAGTCGATCCTTACGATATCAACGCTCATGTCGCTTTAGATTTAGGTACAGTAACTTGCGAATTTATATTTTTTTGCGGAAAATACAAAGTTAATTGCTAACTTCGTGCGAAAACCTATACCTGTCGTGAAAATCCGGATTCTTGCTCTGACCATGTCATTTCTGCTCGCGGTGCAGTTCAATGCACACGCTCAGGGATGGTCGGCAGGATTATACAATTCTCTAAAAGGTATGGGAGTCAGCATAGATTACAAGGCAAACGACGACATCTACAATTCCTTCACTCTGTTAGCCGACATGACAGGCATCTTCGGAGGCCGGTACACGGAGCCCGGAATAAAGATGGTCTACCTGCATTACAACCGTCTCTCCGCCTTCAGCACGGAGCACGCCGATTTCGGCATTTTCCTCGCACCCGGAGCCAGCACCGGGCTGGTCAGGGACCACGACACCGACAGCTTCGGCACCATACTCACGGCCGACATCGCTATCGCCTTGAATGCATGTTTCATCAGAAACATCGACATCGAGGTCGGATTCATGGCCGAGCTTGGATTCTTTGCCACAAGCACAGTCTCCGGCACCCAGATGAACATTTACGACAACGGCCTGCGCAAGGCCATGATTCCCAGTATCAAGCTAATGTACCGATTCTGATGAAAAAGACGGCCGCTTTCATAATGCTTCTCTTCCTGAGCCTGACGTCTCACGCCGGGGGGAGAGCTTTTCTCGACCGCTTCCATCCCGGAATCGAATGGGGCTACAGTGCAACGCCGGCAAGGTATCATCACTTCAACTATCTCGACGAATCCATTGGTTTCCG
This sequence comes from uncultured Bacteroidales bacterium, assembly GCA_946616385.1. Taxonomy (GTDB): domain Bacteria; phylum Bacteroidota; class Bacteroidia; order Bacteroidales; family UBA932; genus Cryptobacteroides. The sequence goes on from CAMOIZ010000001.1 coordinate 6,881, forward strand.
TATCGACGAAGAAGCTTGGGAAAATGATTGCGTTTCGAATGCTTATTTCCTCGGTAAATTGTCTTTCGATATCAGCCGTTCCTTGAGAATCAGTGCCATAAGCGGCTATGAGGGCGTTGATACCGGAGTTTGTGCCATTCCTCTCTCCGGACGGATGGAATATGCTTTCAGCGGCTTTGGAACAGACGGTTTCCTGGTTTTCGTAGGGGCCGGAGCAGCATTCATCTCCGCCAACACAAGCAGGCAAGGCAATCGATTCGAAATCGGCGCCGGCTACCGCTATACGCTTGCTCCACACACCTCCCTTGGCATTCGCGTGGGCGGGAGGATGATTACGGATAAGCCGGACGTATGGGATCCGATCTCCGAACAATACATTTCAGAGCGCAATATCAAGCGTAACGACGCCAGATACTACGCTCTGGAAATAGGTATTGAACTATCTTTCTAGAAAAGCGCGTCTACCTTGGAAATGATTTCATCGGCAGGAAGGTCCGGACTCATCACGAGTTCAGGTTCGAGCAGATGATATCCTTTGCCCATTGCCTGGAGGGAACCACCTCCGGTGATGTTCAGCATGACCACATCCTGCTTGTTTACCTTGCCTTCGCGGACTGCGGTTGCAAGCGCATGGACTGCACAGGCCGGAGCCGGGAAGATGTCGTATCCCTCAAGGTTGCGGAACTGCAGGATCCAATAAATGATATCGTCGTTGCTTGCAAGGAAGGTGTCGCCGTTCGAGTCTTTAAGAGCATCGAAAAGGCCTCCGGCGAGGCTGTATGGAGGTTTGCGGTTGCTCAGGACCTTGGCGAGTATGCTTTCTGCCTGATGACGGCCGAGATCGGGATCCAAAGTTGCAAGCTCGCGCTTTCCGGCCTTCCATGAATCGTGAAGAAGAGTGAACGGCTTGTTCTGGGCGACAAATATCTTCATCTTGGTGTTTCCGAACGACCCGTCCTCGATGAGACGGAGATTGTTCTCCCATGCGGCTATCGCGCCGGTGCCCGAGCCAACTGCCTGGAAATACGCATCAGGAATCTTTCCTATTGCTTCGACTGCAGAAAGGAGGGTTGTGCCCATGCCATCCCGCCTTGCCACGTTCTTTGCACCGCCTTCGGCAAAATAACGGGAATCCTGGCATATCTTGTCGCCGAGCGAGATGGCATCATAATAGTCGGAGCCATGGGGAGTAGCAACGAGTTTCACGCAGGAGTTGAGCTTGCGCCGGAACCAGAGGTCATGCTGATTGTCGAGGGGAACGCAGATGACGATGGGGATCAGGTTGTCGGAGCACACCTGGGCGAAAGCGCGGGCCGTATTTCCTGCGGACTGCACCACGAGGATACGCTTTTCTTTCTTGCTCATGCGGGCGCAGACGCTGAACGCCTCTGTTTCCTTGAATGAGCATGTCTGGAATTCGGCGCCGATTTCCGGATTGAAACCGGAAAAAGTGATGTATAGATTGTCCAGGCCCAGAAACTTGCCAAGCCCCTTGCTATGATATGTGACAGGGGCGCAGGAACGTTTGAGAGTGCGTTGGATCGGCATCCACTCGGCATATCTGTATAAGCCGTCGAGATCGACCCGCGGCGTGAACTTCTTGTTTTCGTAGACTGCGCGTACGAGGGAAGGGCTGGTCGCTTCGGGATCCGCGAGGGTCCAGCCTCTGTCTTCGAAAATGCGGCCGTCAGCCACATTCATGAGTTTGTACTTTGTTCCTTGGAACTTCATATAGGTTCAGGTTTAAAGGGTTGCGAAAAGTTTGATCATGTATCCGACAAACACCAGCAGCAGAAGGCTAGCATCGAAACGGTCGAGCAAATCCTTCTTTCCGGTATAAACGCCGGTCCAGACAAGTATTATACTGAGGAATAATGCAGCATAGTCGTAGACATCCAGGCGGGCGAAACTCGTGGGAGAGATAACCGCGGACACACCCAGGATAAGAAGGAGGTTGAAGACGTTCGAACCCAGGATGTTGCCGAGGGCCATCTGGCTGCGCTTCTTTGCAAGGGCGACAATGCTCGTGACGAATTCCGGCAGGGACGTGCCCATCGCAAGCACGGTAATGGCGATGAACTTGTCGCTGACACCGAGCATGCGGGCGATGGTCTCGGCGGAACTCACGAAAAGATTGCCGCCGAATATAAGGCATGCAAGACCTCCGAGAATAAGGATCACGGCATACACCAGGGGTATGTCTTTTGTTTCGTCCGGGGCAGTTTCCTCTACGGAATCGGTGCGGAAACTGTATAACAGATAGAATGCGAAAAGAACCAGAAGGATAATGCCGTCGGTGCGGGAGAGCCCTCCTTTGAATCCGAGCGCTGCCACCACGAAAGTTACCAGTATGGTGAGGGGGATGTCGCGGAAATGATTCTGACGGGTGATGGCTACAGGAGCTATCATGGCCGAAACGGCAAGAATCATGGCTGTGTTGAAGATATTGGATCCGAAGACATTGCCTACGGCGATGTCGGAATTATGCGCGATGGCGCCGGAAACGCTGACGACGAGTTCCGGCAACGAAGTTCCGAACCCTACGATCACCAGGCCGATGACGAACTCGCTTATTCCGGTGCGGCGGGCGATGGAAGAAGCTCCGTCCACAAGTGCACTGGCCCCGCCAATAACCATGGCGAGCCCCAGCAGCAAAGCGATGATTTGAAGAAACATAGTGTAAAGTTAGTCTTTTAATTTCAATTTGCAAACGTTCTCGACATGCTGCGTGTGGGGGAACATGTCCACCGGCTGCACGGCGAGAATTTCATATTTATCGGCCATCATGGCCAGGTCGCGCGCCTGCGAGGCAGGATTGCAACTCACATAGACGATGCGCCCCGGAGCGGCGTCGAGAATCACCTTGACTACGTCGGGATGCATTCCTGCGCGGGGAGGATCCACGATCATCACGTCCGGACGGCCGTTCTCGGCAATGAAATCCGGGGTAAGTACGTCTTTCATGTCGCCCGCATAGAAAACGCAGTTGTCGATTCCGTTCGCAGCGGCGTTCACATTGGCATCGTCAATCGCTTCTTTTACATATTCTATGCCGACAACCTTGGATGCCATCCTGCTGACGAACTGGGCGATAGTGCCGGTTCCTGTGTAAAGGTCGTAGACCACCTCGTTCCCGGTAAGGGCGGCGAAATCCCTCGCGACCTTGTAGAGATTGCAGGCCTGCAGAGTGTTGGTCTGATAGAACGACTTGGGTCCGATCTTGAATCGGAGACCTTCCATGTTTTCGTAGATGGCATCGTCGCCTTTGTACAGTATGCAGTTCTGATCGGAAATGCTGTCGTTCAATTTCGGGTTTATCACGTACCACAGGGAACTGATCTGCGGGAAGGCCTCGCTCAACGAGTCGAGGAAATCCTCGCGAAGAGCGAAGTCCCCGGCAAAGCAGGCTATCACCATGACGGCTCCCGATTCGGCCGTACGCACGAACACGGTGCGGAAAACGCCTTTGTTCTCACGGATGTTATAGAAGGGAATCCCGTGATCCAGCATATAGGCCTTTACAAAGAGCCGGATGGAATTGGATGGTTCGGGTTGGAGCCAGCATTCCTCAAGATCCAGCACTTTGTCGAAGAATTTGCCAACATGGAAACCAAGCCCGCATCGCTGGGCATCCGTCAGGGATTCGGGATCCTCGTCCGGGAGTATCCACCTGCGTTCCGAGGCGGTGAACTCAAGTTTGTTGCGGTAAAATACAGTCTTTTCGGACGGAAGCGTAGGAAGTATCTCGGGAACTTCCAGATGACCTATGCGCACCAGCTGATCGTATACCTGCTGACGCTTGGCCTCTAGTTGAAGCCGATAGGGGAGCGGCTGCCATTTGCACCCTCCACAAACGCCGAAATGCCTGCAGAATGGCTCCAGCCTGTCTTCCGATGGCTTTTTAATGGCCGTGATCACCCCTTCAAGATAATTCTTCTTTTTCTTATGTATGCGGATGTCGACGACATCGCCGGGCACTGCGAATGGTACGAAAACAACCTGGCCGTCGGGGCTATGGGCAATGGCCTTGCCTTCCGCGGCAACGGCCTCTATCTTGATGTCTTCTAATAAAATATCTACTCTTTTCCTTGCCATTTGAATCGTTGTTAGTTGCCAAGCACGGCAGCTTTGCTCGAGAAAGCAGAGGCTTCGGCATCACTGAGATACTTGCAGTGGCTGTGACTGCTGATCGCCTTTCCGGAAAGGTCTTTGCTGCCATATTCCTTCCACCCGGAAGTTGCACTCGCACTCGAGGGATTGGGAGCCGGGCTGGCATACCATCCTGTGCCGGAGATGACAGGAGCCATGACGCAATTGACGTAAGTCACATTGTCGTAATAGTCTTTGCTGCCCCCGGAACGGGCAAGATACATCGCGCCGTTCTTCACACCTTCAGCGGCAGTAAGTTTGCAATTGAGAAATACGAATCCCTTGTCGGAAGCATTGTTTACACGGGCCTGCACTATGTAACCGACGGCATCCGCACGGATCTCGCAGTCTTCGAACAGACACGCTTTGGGATAACCCCAGATGAAGTCGCAGCCACCGGAGACGAGGGAATTGTGCACATATACCCACCCTTTGCAGAGGAAGGTATCCTGAAGGGAATGCAGGCTACAGTTCTCAATCGTGAGATGACCGTTGTCGTTGTTGAAGTAGATGACTTCGGCCTGGCCCTTTTCCTCGCCGAAAGTGTTCTTGAGGGTAAGATTCTCAATGGTGAGATTGTCGCAGCTCTCTACAAGTATGACTCCCCGTCCGCCACAGGCGCCGATCGCATTCCCAACCGTAGGCCTGGCAGAAGAACTCGCCCCGCTGCCGTTGGCATAGCTTTCGTTGTTAGCATAGGCGATCACGCTTCCAGCGCGTGACGCTCCCTTGATGGTGAGATTGTTCTTGTCGCGGATGAAAACTGTCTCTTCATAAACTCCGTCGGCTACGCTGATGCTTACTTCGGCGGATTTGCCCAGGGAGGCGGCATAACTGACGGCACCCTGAAGCGTGCAGAAATCGGCATCGCCGGCAGCACTGACTTTAAGTTGCGACTTGGAGGCCGGCTTCGCCTTGGTCTTGATGGAAAGATCTCCCTTTTTCAGGCCGTCATGCGAAACGATTACCCCCTTGTCGATAGTTACGTAATACTCCTTCCCGAAATCCAGAACGCCGCTGTGAGGGCGGATGAGGAGCTTTTTGCCATCTATCCGCAAAGGAGTATAATGAATTATGCGCCAGCGATTTGCGCATTTGACAGCATCGAGAAAAGTATGAAACTTGCTTTCTTTGGTGAGCTGCTCGGCCGGAATCATCTGACCGTCTTTGCGTACGCTTGCATTCGCCATGTCGGCAAGGTCTATCTCGTCGACGAGTTTGTCGGAGCTGTCGAATATGCAGATCTTGCCCGAATCGCCCAGAACGGGGGCGGAAGCAAGCGTCAGCACCACGGGAGCGTCGACGCACACTGCATCGGGTTCTTCCTGGACGGGAGTCTCGATCACGGGGTCGTCCTGCCCGCCGTCGCCGGGTTTGTCTTCGGAACCCGAGCATGCCAGCGCCACGATCGGAAGAAGGAGATAAAGCAGTTTTCTCATAACATACAAATATAATCAGATTTTATTATTTTTGTAGAAATGATTGTCAACATTATACTTTACGTGCTCTTTGCCCTGCTGTTTACCGGCGTGGTGACAATCATCATTTTCGACAACGGAGAGTCCGGCACCAAGATGGGATGGCTGCTTGCCATCACCGTCCTGCCGGTGCTTGGAATCGTGCTTTACCTGATGTTCGGCATGAATTACAGGAATCATCCGTTCTTCCACAGGAGGCATCAGGCCGCGAACGACAAATTCCGCTCCGAATTCGACGGCAAAATGCAACGTCTGCTGACCGACGAAATGCCTTACGGAAGTCTGGATGAGCGTTTCCGTCCTCTTGCAGTGCTTCTTTCCAGAAACGAAACGGGCAACACCCTTTTTGCCGGAAACTCTTTCGAAATTATCACTTCGGGGGGAAGGAAAAGGGAATTGTTGCTTAAGGACATTTCCGAAGCTAAGGAATTCATCCATCTCGAGTATTTCCATTTCGGGAACGACAGCGGAGGCAGAGAAGTGCTCGAACTGCTCGAAAAGAAGGCGCGCGAAGGCGTGGAGGTGCGTTTCCTCAATGAAAACGTGGCCAATTTCCCCATACCGGCATCGTACTACAACAAGATGCGAAAGTCGGGAGTGGAAATGGTGCGCTTCACGAATACCAAGCTTGGCCTCCTCGACCTTCCCTTGAAACTCAACTACCGCAACCACAGGAAGGTGGTGGTGATAGACGGACGCATCGGCTATACCGGCGGCATGAACATCAACAACAACTACTTCTACAGGTGGCGCGACACCCATCTGCGCATCGAAGGCAACGCCGTCGCCGCCCTTCAGACTTCTTTCCTGGATTCCTGGCTGACATCCGGCGGGACTCTGAAAAAGAGTCTTCCCGATTACTATAAGGAATTCAGCCATGTTCCCGACGGCCCTTTCAAAGACAAGCTCATGCAGATCGTGCCGGACGAATCCGACTCCAGATGGCCGCTTCTGCAGATGGCATACGAATGGATACTGCAGAATGCAAAGGACTACGTCTATCTGCAGACCCCCTACTTCGCACCCCCGGAATCGTTGCTGAACGCCCTCAAAGGGGCTGCGCTCAGGGGTGTGGACGTCCGACTGATGTTCCCCGAGAAAGTGGATACCCCTCTGATGGGGGCGGCCAACAAGGCCTACTACCGGGAATGTCTCGAAGCCGGGGTACGCATTTTCGAGCGCAAGGGAGAGTTCATTCACTCGAAGACCATAGTCTGTGACGACTACATATCGCAGATAGGGACCACCAACATCGATGTCCGCAGTTTCAGCCTCAATCACGAACTGAATGCTTACATATACGACACGCAGACAGCACTGGCATGCAAGGATATTTTCCTGAAAGACCAGTCCATCTCGCAGGAAATCCTGCTCGATCCCTGGCTCGAGGAACGCAAATGGTACCAGATGCTGCTCTCGAGAATACTCCGGCTATTTGCTGGAGTGCTTTGATTTTCAATTGATTATGAAAAAGTATTTATTTTTCTTCCTTATTGTTCTCTCCACTGTTTCCTGCAATAAGAATCCGCAGGACGAAAAGTGGAAATCGCTCGACGATACCTACAGGCAGAGGTATTTCGTGAATCAGTTTGCCTTCAACATGATGAATGTCTACTACCTTTGGAAAGACGAAATCCAGAACGGACTCAATGCCTGGAAAGGTTCGGAAGAACCGGTATCCAAAGTGAAGTCGCTCCGTTACAAGGATGCCCAAGGCAGAGATGTCGACAAATGGACAGTCCTTACCGACAACATCAAAGGAATGCAGGAACAGGTGGACGGTAACACCAAGTCGATGGGTATCGACTTCAGTTTGTATGCCGCCGGCGAAAACAATGAACGGGTGGCCGTGGTCGTGAATTTCACATACGAAGGAAGCCCTGCCGCCCTTGCCGGAATCAAGAGGGGAGATGTCATCGTGGCCATCGACGGCCAGACACTGACTCCGGACAACTATAAAGATATCATCAACGAAACGATTCTCGGCAGCAAAAGCGCCAAACTTGCTTTCAACGACGGAAGGGAAATAAGCCTGGAGCCCGTGCAGATGTACCTTAATCCTGTTGGCTGCCACAAGATCATAGAAAAGGAAGACCGCAAGATAGGCTATCTCTTCTTCAGCAGTTTCACCCGCGACGCAGCAGCCGACCTGGTGAACGTATTTTCGGAATTCAACTACGCGGGCATCACGGAACTTGTGCTCGACCTCCGCTACAACGGCGGCGGTTACATGCTTACTTCCGAGGTACTCGCCTCGATGATCGCACCGGAGAAGGTAGTCAATTCAAAATGCATTTTCCAAAGAGATATCTTCAACTCGATACTCACCGAGACATGGGGAGAAGAATACACGCAGTTCAACACCGATTTCACCATCGAAGGCACTCTGGGGAACTACGAGATCTCCACTTCCGGCGCAAATCCCAACATCGACAAGCTCACTGTGATCATGACCAAATCCTCGGCATCCGCGTCTGAAAGCACTATCTGCGGACTAATGCCTTACATGGACGTGACGATCGTGGGACAGAACTCATACGGCAAATACTGCGGCGGCTACATCGTGGAGAGCAAGTACTGGTATGACCTCTACAAGAACGAGCTGAGTGAAGATACTTACAACGCCGGAATCAAATACACCGACAACTGGGGTATCTACGTGATGGTTTCGCGCTATGCCGACAAAGACGGCAACACTCCCTGCATGCCGGACGGATTCGAACCGGACATCAAGGTGGATGATGATCCCCTGGACGGATACGAACTGGGCGACGAGAACGAAACCATGCTCTATACGGCCATAAACGGCAAGGCACCTGAAAGGAGCCGTTCCGGTCTGCGGAAGAAAGCTTCCGCCCCTCTGGAATTCCAGTTCGAAAGACCCACCATAGCAATCAAGTCCAAACCATTTCATAAATGAAACGAATAACCATTCTGGCAGCGGTGCTGCTGAGCATAGTTTCGTGCACAAGCAAACAGGATTATACGGCGGAAGTCAATCCGCTGATAGGTTCAGGATTCCACGGACACGTATTCGTAGGAGCCAACGTACCCTTCGGTTTCGTACAGGCGGGGCCGACCAATGTCACCCAGGGCTGGGACTGGTGCTCCGGCTATCATGAATCCGATTCAACGGTAATAGGATTCTCGCATACACACTTGAGCGGAACCGGTTGCGGAGACCTGCTGGACATTACCGTAATGCCGGTAGTGGGAGAGGATCTGACCTACGCCCGGGGCAGAAAGGACGATCCTTCCACCGGCCTCTGGTCGTACGCCGACAGGAGCAGGGAGATAGCCGAACCGGGATACTACAGCATCCCTCTCACACGCTATGGAATAGTTGCCGAAATGACTGCGGCCGCCCGCAGCGCGATCCACAGATTCACTTTCCCGGCTTCCGGGCAGAGCGCCGTGGTCATCGACCTCAAAAATGGCGGAAATTGGGATCACACCACCGAATCATTCGCTGAAATCGTAGGCGACAATGCTATCCGCGGATGGCGCTTCTCCAAAGGCTGGGCGAAGAACCAGAAAATCTTCTTCTATGCCGAATTCAGCAAGGACTTCGCTGACAGCAAGCACATTTGCGCCAAAGACGATTACGGCAAGGATCAGGAAAGGTTGTATACCAGACTCGGATTCAAGACCGCTGAAGGGGAGCAGGTGCTAATGAAGATAGGTCTTTCGGCCGTAAGCATGGATGGTGCAAAGATGAACCTAGACACCGAGATCAGGGGATGGGACTTCGACAAAGTGCGCCGCGATGCGAAGGCGCTCTGGAACAAGGAACTCTCTAAAATCCGTATCAATGCCGACGAAAAGACAAAGACCATCTTCTACACAGCTCTCTATCATACGATGATAGCTCCTTCGGTCTATAACGACATCGACGGCAGTTACCGCGGTTCAGATGACCGGGTGTACGATAAGGCCGACTTCGAAAACTACACGACTTTCTCGCTCTGGGACACCTACCGCGCCGAAATGCCTCTGCTCTGCATCATCGAGCCGGAAAGGATGGACGATATGGTGGAGGCCATGCTCAAGATATGCGAACAGCAGGGTTTCCTGCCTATATGGCATCTGATGAGCAACGAGACCTACTGCATGCCCGGAGAGGCGGGCGTGATCGCCGTAGCCGACGCCATAGTAAAGGGCTTCGACGGGTTCGACCGAGAAGCGGCGTATCAGGCCCTCAGGAGCTCGCTGGACACGGTGGGCGTCGGTAACGAATTCCGCATCAAATACGGATTCGTTCCCTCCGACCTCTGCAAGGAGTCGCTGGGCAAGGACATGGAATTCGCCATCGCCGACGCCGCGGTCGCAAATGCCGCACGAGCCCTGGGCAAGCACGATGACGCCATCTTCTTCGACCTGCGCAGCCACAGCTACCGCAACTACATGGACCCAGAAACCCGCTTCGCCCGCCCCAGGATGCTGGACGGCAGCTGGCGCACCCCCTTCGATCCTTTCGGACACATCAACACGGACTACACCGAAGGCAATGCCTGGCAGTACTCCTGGCTGGCACCTCACGACGTGGACTGGCTGGTGGAATTCTACGGCGGCAGGGAGGGCTTCGAAGCCAAGCTGGACTCCCTCTTTACGGCACCATCCTCGCTTGAAGAAGGCGCCGCGCCGGACATATCCGGCATGATAGGCCAATACGTGCATGGCAACGAGCCCAGCCATCATATTATCTATCTCTATACCATGCAGGGATTCCTCTGGAAAACCGCGGACAGGGCAAGGGAAGTGATGAGCACCCTTTACACCGCCGACCGTGCCGGGCTTTGCGGCAACGAGGATGTGGGACAGATGTCCGCCTGGTACGTGCTCTCCGCGCTGGGATTCTATCAGGTAGAGCCCGCTTCCACCCGTTTCTGGTTCGGAAGCCCCATAGTTGACGATGCGAAGATTGACGTGGGAGGAGGGAAGACTTTCAGCGTCATAGCCCGCAACAACAGCGAGACGAACAAATACATCCAGTCAGTAAAACTGAATGGCAAGCCATACAGCCTGCCATTCATAGATTACAGCGACATGAAGGCCGGAGCCAAACTCGAATTCGAGATGGGCGCCGAACCGGCCCTCTGGTATTAGACCTTGAACAAAGCGCACAGGGCGTTCTCCAGGATATAGGCCAGGAGGACGCCCGTTATTATTGCCTGCCAGGGAAGGCCGGCGACCGCGACCACGATCACTACGATAGCAGCGATGCTGACAATGGCATAGCGCTTCATCTTCGTGACGGCATCGGCATGAATATCCTTGCCGAACTTGAGCGAGAACATGGGAATCTCGCATACGAGAAGCCAGCAGAACAGGAGGACGAAGACGGGAATAATCCACACGCTCGCCAGGTGCAGGGTGCAGAATGATCCGCAGATCAGGGCACAGGCAGGCGTGGGGAGCCCGATGAAGCTCTCGTGCTGACGTTCATCAAGATTGAACTTGGCGAGGCGCAGGGCGCTGAACACCGCAAGCAGCAGAGGCAACCAGGCCAGATTGTGCCAGAAACCCTCCACGGACTGGCCGTACCATTCGTACAGCATTACCGAGGGAAGGACTCCGAAACTGACAATGTCGGCAAGGGAATCCAGTTCCTTGCCGATTTCGGAATAAGCCCCGAGCAGGCGGGCCGCGAGTCCGTCACAGAAGTCGAAAACAACGGCTGCGAGCATGAAAAGAAAGGCGAGTTCCAGGTTTCTGCCGCCGAGCGTAAGTATTATGCCAATCACCCCGCAGAGAAGGTTCAGCGAGGTGATGGCGTTCGGAATATGTTTTCTTACAGACATTTACTTGACTCCAATCTTCTTCTTGAGATCCTTGGGAAGAGCATCCTTGTGAAGGAGGATATCCAGGGTCTGGCCCTTGACATAATTCTCGGTAACGTACCAGATTCCCTTGTACTTGCTGTTGGTGCCCCAGGAGTTCTTCACCATATAGTATTTGGTGCCGAACTGATCGTGGGCGATACCGAAGATCTGCATTCCGTGGTCGTCGGTAATGGTCTTGTTGTCGAAGCCCTTCTGACGGAATTCCTGGTCAGGAACGATTTCGGCGGGAGCCTCTATGGGAGCGGGCTTGCCTTCTTCCTTGCCTACCCAGTGCTCCTGGTCGGAGCCGCCCTGCTTGGCAACGGCATTGGGATCGATCAGAACGCCGATTCCGTTGCGGGTGAAGCCGGGTTCACTCACATCGGCGCCCCATGCAGCGGTATAACCGGCACGGATGGCATCGTCCAGAACCTTCATGAACTCGTCGATAGGCACATTGAAAGCCTCGTCCCAGCGCCAGTTGTCGCTCACCTCGATTGCAAATGAAGTATAGAAAGGATGATGGGTGAAGGATGTGAGCGTAACATAGTCTTCGGGGTTGAACTTGAGGGCATCGCGATATGATGCGGGAGTGTACTTCTTTCCCTTGTATTCGAATTCCTCGGGGGCTTCGCCCAGATAGGCATTGAGGATGGCGTTCACACCGCTCTTCCATGCGGGAGTAAGTTTGCGGTTGGGATTCTTGACGATAGCGCTCACGTAGCCCTTGAGGGCTGCGTCAAGTTCGCTCTGCTCCGGAAGTTCGGTGCCGTAATTCAAGCCGCTGTAAACTTCCTGCGGCACAATGCCGTAATCCTTGATAACATGAAGCACGTCATCCGCCTCGCTGCCGGCCGCGAAATTCAGGCAACCGTCCAGGCGGACATACTTGTCGGCACGGTCGGAGTAGGACTTGCCGACCACGAACATCTCGGAGAAATCGGGGTAATCCGCCTCGCTGCTGATCTTGTTGATGCGGATCACTTCGGACTCCACGAATCCAATGGTGGAAAACGCCCAGCAGGTGCCGCTGCGATGCTGGTTCTTCACGGGAGTAATCGGATTCTCCACATCGGTAGTAAATTGATACTCAGGCCATTTGATGTTTGCCTTCTGCGCGTAGGCAGAACTGAAGAGAAGCAGCATGGCTGCAATGATGGTCAACTTCTTCATATTTATCTTTCGTTATAAGTTAATAATGCTTTTTCGAGGATGTTCAATGCACGTTCGAGTGCATGAACTTCCAGGACATAGGCCACTCGGACCTGGTTGCGCCCCATTCCGGGAGTGCCGTAGAAAGGTTCCGCAGGAGTAAGCATCACGGTTTCTCCGTCGAGGCGGAAATCCGTAAGAAGCCATTTGCAGAAAGCGGTAGCATCGTCTACCGGCAATTCCGCAACCGTGTAGAAGGCCCCGTCAGGCTTGGGGGAGAATACTCCAGGTATGCGGTTGAGCCTGTCTATGGTATAGTTCCTGCGGGCAATATATTCCTCGCGAGTCGCCCTGAAATAATCGGGAGGACAGTTGATGGCACCGATCGCGGCGACCTGACCGAGTACAGGAGGGCAAAGACGCGCCTGGGCGAATTTGGTAATCAGTGCCATGAGGTCCTTGTTCCTGCTCACCAGGGCACCTATACGGGCTCCGCAAAGATTGTATCGCTTGGATGCTGAATCGATCAGTATCACATTGTCGTCCATGCCTTCCAGCTGCAAGGCCGAGAAGTAGGGTTCTTCAGTATAGCAGAACTCACGGTAGGCCTCGTCGGAAATGAGGAAGAGGTCGTGAGCCCGGCAGATATCCGCAATCGAGAGTATATCCGATTTGCTGTAAAGAACGCCGGAGGGATTGGACGGATTGCAAATGAGGATGGCTTTGGTGCGCGGAGTGATGTGCGCCTCGATTTCGGCGGCGGAGGGGAGAGCGAACCCTTTCCTGATATCGGTATGCACCGCAACCACCTTCACTCCGTTCATCTTCGCCAGCGTATTGTAATTGCAATAGTAGGGCTCCATTACCAGGACCTCGTCACCCGGATCCGTGGCGGCATGGAAAACGAAACTGAGAGCTTCGCTGCCGGCCGTTGTGATCAGCACGTCGTCTACACCGACGTTGATCCCGACGCTGGAATAATACTTGGTGCAGAGAGCCGTACGCAATTCAATCATTCCTGCAGAATTGGAATATGCGAGGTGGTCGAACTTGAACCCGGCAAGCGCTTCCAGAGCGGAATCAGGAGACTTGATGTCCGGAGCACCGATGTTCAGGTGATAAACTTTAACGCCGTCAGCCTTCGCCTTGTCGGCGAATGGCGTGAGCATCCGAATCGCAGATGCCGGGATGGCGGGTGCAGATCTGGAAATTGCGGGCATGGATCAGTCTTCTATCTGGAACAGATTCAGGAAACCGGTCATCATGAACACATTGCGGATGTCGTTGCTGATGCCTTTCACTATTACCTTTCCGCCTTTGGCCGCGGCCGCTTTGCGGAGAGTAAGGAATATTCTGAGTCCGGAACTGGAAATGTAATCCATCTTGCTGCAATCCAGCACGATGGTTCCTCCGGCGTCATCCTGCACGCCTTCCAGTGTTTTACTGACCTCAAGCGAAGCCGGAGTATCCAGCCTGCCAACAAGTTCCACGATCGTAATGCCGTCTTTTTTATTGATATTCACTTCCATATATCAGATAGTTTTAGTCATGAAAAGAATGTTTTTGTCACCATCGCGCTTGTATTCTACGCTGTCCATGATTTTGCGTACGAGGAAGATTCCCAGGCCGCCTATTTGCCTTTCTTCGACTCCAAGGGTGGTGTCGGCTTCAGGGGCCGCGGTAGGATCGAATGGCGTGCCGGAATCGCTGATGATGAACTCCAGCTGATTGCTGCGAATTATTGCTTCGATGTCCACAAGGCCGTCGGTCTTGGGAGGGTAGGCATACATGATGACGTTGGTAACCGCCTCTTCCAGAGCGAGATTCAGATTCATTGCGCAACCCTGGTCGAGTCCGGCTTCGTCGGCTATGGTCTCCACGAATTCCGCCAACTGGGGAATCTGCTGGATGTCGTTGTGGAGGATCAGATGCCTTTCCTTCTGGTCGGGCAGCGACTCGGGCAGGAAATGGACGAAGAGCATGGTCATGTCGTCGCTTTGAGGAGCGTCACCCACGAACTCGCGAACGGCTTCCTTAATGGCAACCATCTGATCGTCGGAACTGCGGCGCGTGGAAAGCACTTTGTCCATCCTCTTTTCGCCGAACAATTCGTGAGAGAGGTTTTCCGCCTCGGTAAGTCCGTCGGTATAAAGGAACATGGCATCGTCGTAATGCAAGTCGATCTCCTGTTCCTTGAAGTTGAAGCCCGGCATCACGCCGAGAGGCAGGTTGGCCTCGACCGGCAAAGGACGCTTGGCGTCGGTAAGCAGGATGGGCGCATTGTGCCCGGCGTTGCAGTATTTGAGATGTCCGGTGGCAAGATCGAGGATTCCTATGAAGAAGGTCACGAACATGTTGCTCTCGTTCACCTCCGACATGGAATCGTTCATGGTGGTGAGGATGCGCTGAGGAGATGACTCGTGCGCGGAAACCGTGCGGAATAGACTCCTGGTGACGGCCATCACCAATGAGGCGGGCACACCCTTGCCGCTCACGTCACCTATGCAGAAAATAAGTTTCTCGTCGCGGATATAGAAGTCGTAAAGGTCGCCGCCGACCTCCTTCGCGGGGACTATGGCTGCAGAAAGGTCGAGATCCTTCCTCTCCGGGAAAGGAGGGAAGATCTTGGGGATCATCGACATCTGTATTTCGCTGGCAATGTGGAGTTCGCTCTCGATGCGTTCCTTGCGGTCGTTGAGATCCATGAACTTCAACTGATTGACCATCAGAGCCCTGAGTATGAGAATCAGCATCAGCAGACCGAGCAACTGGAGAAGTTTCACGATCAAGCCCATCCTGCGGATGTTGCCGTAGATCTCGGAATCAGGCACCATTATCGACATCGACCAGCCGGTTTTCTCGACAGGGGCGTAGAAGATGTGGGTGACATCTTTATTGTAACGGATGACTGCGCTGCCACGTTCACCGGCGAGCATCGAACGGTTGACCCCGGAGAAGGCGGATGTGTCGTCCATGTCGGCGATCACCTCCTGTGCAGTCCTGCGCATGACCAGCGACTCCGCGGGGCAGACCATGATCTGGCCACTGCGGCTGATCATCATGCTGTAGGCGTTGGGATAAACCTGCACGTTGCCGACAAGATCGGTAAGCCAGTCGAGCGAGATGTCGGCGGTTAGAACTCCGGCGATGCGCCCGTATCTGTCACGCAGGGGATAGGAGTAGGTAGTCATCAGGATATCTCCGCCACCCACGTCGATGTATGGCTCTGACCAGTATCCGCACTGCTCTTCGAGAGGTTTTATGAACCACTCCTGAGCGGGATAATTGTATTCGTCGGTTGCAAGGCTGGAAACCCGTATTCCGGTTTCGCCGGGGGCCTGAAAACAGTAAGGCGAGTAGAGGGGATGCTTCTTGTCGTATCCGGGCACCAGGGCGATGGTGGAACCGACGATCACGGGATTGTTCTCGACGATGCGGCGCGAAACGGCATAGAGGCTGTCCGGCGTTTCTAGGGCCCACTGGGCGAGCCAGATGCTGTTCCGTACTGCGACCTCGGCCTGGTCGACGATGTTCACGATCTTGAGTTTGGTGGCTTCCAACTGGCTTTCGGCACGCCTCGTGGCCTCTTCCTTGATGCCCTTCTGCGAGAAATAGTACTGCACTATCCCCGTGGCCTCAAGGGTGATGGCGGCTACGATTACCAGAAGCAGACCGGCCCTTGCCGATTGCTTCAGGAAAACCTTGTTGACGGAATCTTTCAGTTTCATAATATGGAGGCTAGGGCCGCCCTGAATTCAGGCATCGGCCGTTTTGTGTCCCGTTCTATGATAATGGTCTTGAGCCCGGCATAAGGGCGTATCAGTTCTTCGGCCTCCGCTATGCTTGTGCCTTCTCCGAAATAAGCCGGCACAAAACTCTGCCAGAACCTGATGGAAAGGGACTTAGGCATGTGGAAAGTCTCCTTGATAAAGGCCTCGTCGCTCAGGCAGCAGCAAACGAACACCATCCCTAAGTCGAAAAGGTGATTTCCGTAGCAGAAATCGCCAAGGTCGATGAAATAGCGCTTGTCGCCGGCAAATATCGCATTGCTGAACTGAAGGTCGCCATGGATGGCGGTGGATTCGTCGGGAGTATCGGATATGAACTTGCCTATCTTGTCTTTTTCGGCACTGCTGAAGAAAGGATTAGCGGCAAGCAGGCGATAGTAGCGATCCTTGACGTTCTCAAACTGGGTGGTATCTACCTTGGTTGCGTGCAGCCCGAGGCACATCCGGGCGAATTCGGATGCGAACCGGTCCAGTTTTTCCGGTTCGTCCGCAGTTGCCCTGGAATAGGACTTCTTTCCAAGTATACGGTGGAAACGGATGCCGTAGCGTCCGTCTTCTGTGACCACGTATTCTCCCGGTTCGGGCGTTGGAATGCCCAGGTCATAGACCTTGCGGGCAAGCAGCATCTCATCCAGCGGCTGCTGAATCTTGCCGGGGAAGTACAGCTTGAGCATCACGGACGGGTCCGTCTTGTGATCGTAGCTTTCGCCGTTTGCGCCTCCTCCCGAGAGGACATAGTCGTCGAGGGAAATTTTCAGTGCTTCCATACCTGATTGATCAACGATTCGAATTCTTTGAATGCAAAAGTGTCGCTGAGATCACGGAGTGAATCAGCGAGTCCACGGTAATGCCACTCGTGGTCGGCGGGATCCTTAGCGTGGAAAATGTTCCAGAAGGCATCTCCCATCACTGCGTAGTCCCTTGCAATGGCTCGCATGTTGGAGAGTTTGTCGCCCAGAGCGACGATCTTGGCATCGTGAGAGGCGCCGGCAAGACGGTCGATGGCCGCCTGCTTGCGGCTGCGCCAGCTGTCTTCCTCGCTCACGCCCTCTTCGAAAACATCGCTCTCCGAAGCCACCAGCCCGGCAATTCTAGGCCCGAATTCGCTGCGTAGTTCTTCGACTGTCACATCGGTATCTTCCACGACGTCGTGAAGCACGGCGGCGGCAAGCAGTTCCTGATCGGAGGTCATGGTGGCCACTATCCCTGCGGCCTCCATGGGATGAATGATGTAAGGGAACCCCTTGCCCCTGCGCTCGGTACCGGCGTGGGCTTTAACCGCGAAGATCGCAGCGCGGTCGAACAGGGAAGTGTCGAGATGCTTATTTGCCATAATTGATATAGTTCAATATCAGTTCCACGGCTCCGTCCTCGGAGATATTGTCCATGTTGATTACGAGGTCGTAATTGCGGGAGTCGTAGCGGCTCTTGCCGGAATAGTGCGATACATAGTTCTCGCGCATCTTGTCGACCTTCGCGATCACTTCTTCAGCCTCTTTTTCACTGAGGTTCTGCTTCTCCATCACACGCTTGACACGGTTGACAGGCGATGCGGTGATGAACACGTCCACCTTGTTGGGGCAGTTCCTGAGCACGAAGAAACCGGAACGTCCGGCAATCACGCAAGAGCCTTCCTCGGCAAGTTGCATGAGGATTTCGGATTCTATGCGGAACACTCTGTCGCCAATGGTTTCGGACTGATAGATGTTCACCGTGGATCCAATCGCACCTGCCTGCGGCACAGGACTGACCTTCTCGAGAATGTCGGTGAGCCAGTTCTTCTTTTCGCCCTTGATCCTTTCTATGTTCTCGACCGAAAGGCCGAAAGTGTCGACCAGTTTGTCGATGAGCTGCTTGTCGCAATAGCGTACACCGAGTTTTTCGGCAAGCTTGCGTCCTACGGTACGTCCTCCGGATCCGACTTCGCGGCTGATGGTGATGACAAATTTTTCGTTGGTGTTCATATTCTGTAAACTATTGGTTCATGAAAGGTAGGTCTTTGGCCTGTTCCATAAGTAATTCGGCCATGAATTCGTTGCTTTCGGATTCTCCGTTGAGAGCGTCGAACAGGCGCTTGATGCCGGCCTTGCCCCATCCCATCTTGAGAATATAGGCGATGCAGAGGTCCTGCGGGCCGAGCGACGAGGATATGATGTCGAGGTCGGTAAGACCGATCTGGTAGCAGGCAATCTGGTAGGCACCGTCGGAAAAGGCCTTGATGAGTTTGTCGATATCTCCCAAAGTCTTGAAATTCAAGGCCTTGAATACGGAAAGATACGGCATGAGGGATGTATCCTGAATCTCCGCCTGGTTCACGGCGGCAATTTTGCGGTTCAGCGGAGTGAAAGGCTCGAGGTCCAGATAGCTGCGGAACGTGTCGCCGTCGAGGGGGACCTCGTCCAGATTTCCGGAAGCGACCAACGCCTGAACCCTTCGGCGGTAATCGGTGAGTTCGGTGCGTATCAGACTGAACTGCTCGTCCACCAGTTCAAGCATGCCGGCAAGACGGCTCAGGTTGCGTAGATACTCTTTCGGTACCTCCACGCCGCTCTTGTAGCCGGTGTCGTGGTTCATGTTGGCCCAGGCATGCTGCAGGACTGTACGCATCTGTATTTCGAAACGGTAGGGGAAACCCTTCACCGAACAGATGTAATGCAGTGACAGATAACCGAAGCTGTCGATTTCGTGAAGCTTGCGCTTGTCGACACTGTTGTCCCAGTCGACATCGAAAAGACGCTCTACGGCAGAGGCCACCTTGTCGACATCGTCGATGTAGAAAGTGATTACCCGCAGGCCCAGGATGTCGGTGATATCGGCGAGGGACTTGTATTTGGAACCCTTCAGCTCAAGTTTCCCGGCAAGGGATTCTTCGCTCTTGACCCTGTATTCGATAGCCGCCACAAGCAGACCGGCCTCGGCGAAAGTTTTCTTCAAAAGGTCGTAAACTTCCGTAGCCGTGTTGCGGAAGGAGGGGAGATTGTCGCGATATTCCTCGAGAATCGCCTGACAGTGTGGATCAAGTTGAGTCATATAACCTACAAATTTAATAAAATGCTTAATTTTGCAAAAAAAAGATTGATGTCATTTGTCGAAATACTGCTTGTCGCCATCGCCCTGGCCATGGACTGTTTCACGGTTTCGATCGTGAGCGGAGTCATTTCGCGCAAAGCGGCATGGGGGCCGGCACTGAGGATGGCCTTCCTGTTCGGTCTGTTCCAGGCACTCATGCCGGTCGCAGGATGGCTGGGCATTCACTTCTTCCAGGGATGGATAGAGTCATTCGACCACTGGATAGCATTCGGCTTGTTGTCATTCGTGGGAGGCAAGATGATTTACGACTACTTCAAAGGGGAAGATGAAGTCGGATTCAATCCGAACAGCCTGCGCGCCCAGGTCGCCTTGGCGATCGCAACCAGCATAGACGCCCTTGCAGTGGGCATTTCCATGGCTTGCTCCGGTTATTCAACGGTAAGCACTCTTTACTTGCCCATCTTCATCATAGGGATTGTTTCATTCCTGCTGAGCATCTCCGGGTACTTCCTGGGCATACGATTCGGCAACTCCGTCGCAAAGCGCCTGAAACCGGAACTTCTCGGGGGACTGATCCTGATTGCAATTGGAATCAAGATCCTTCTGGAGCATCTGCTCTCTATTTGATTTTCTCCTTCAGGTGTTTATGTGAAGGATAATTGCCGATGTCGCCAAGAGCCTTGCGGCGCGCCTCATAGTACTCATGACGGGCGGGATTCTCGGGGAACCAGCCGCGAAGCACACGCATCTCCTGCGAAAGGATTTCGTGAATGCCCCAGAAACAGGAGAAAGCCGCGGCTCCGAGTATCGTAGACCAAATCAGATTGCCCACGAACAGGGACCAGGCGGAAAAAATGCAGCCGGCGAGAGCAAGCACCCACCAACTCTTCTTACCCCAGTAATACTCCATTTTTATGACAACGGGGTGGCAGATTCCTATGATTACGAAAACTGCGGCGCCAACAATAATACCACTGAAATTCATGCAGCAAATATAAAGAGATTTTCTTATATTTGTAGCTTGTAGTAAAAGTTCGCATGAAGACAATTCGCATTATCCTCGCACTCGCATTCTGGGTTGGGATAACCCTACTTTTCCTGGGGATTCCGGAATTGGCCAAATGGCTCGGATGGATGCCCAAAATGCAGTTCCTCCCGGCTGTTCTTGCAGTCAATCTCACCACGATTGCGATCGTAATCGTTTCATGCCTTCTGATCGGGCGTCTCTATTGTTCAACGGTATGCCCCCTGGGTGTTATGCAGGACGGCATTTCGCACATCAGCGTGCTCGTGAAGCGTATGCGCGGGAACCGCAGGCCTTTCCGCCTTCGCAAAGAAATCAAATGGCTGCGCTACGGCATCTGGGTCCTTTTCGTGCTTGCCATTGTTTTCGGATTTCAGAGTTTCGTGGCGGTCCTGGCCCCCTACAGCGCCTACGGACGCATAGTGAACAGTATCCTGAACTTCAATGCCGGCACCGTGCTGATCGCTGCAGTCGCCACCCTGCTTCTCACAGGCATACTGGCCTGGTTCACAGGCAGAGAATACTGCAATGAGGTCTGCCCTGTGGGGACGACGCTGAGCTTCTTCTCGCGTTTTGCGATTTTCCGTCCCGTAATCGATGCAGAAAAGTGCAAGAATTGCAAGGTTTGCGAGAACAATTGCAAGGCTGGGTGCATCGACATTGCCAATCACAAGATAGATTACAGCCGCTGCGTGGATTGCTTCGATTGCCTCGGCAACTGCAAATTCGACGCGCTGCACCTGAAGAACTACTACCGTAAAAGTGCGTCTGGCAAGTCGGAGGAGGCGTCCTCCTTTGAGACCGCTGCCACCCTCGGCACGCTGAGAGGGAGGGGCCCATCGCTCGCGATGGGAGGGGTCGAGCGGAGCGAGACGGTCGAGAAGGAGGAACCCTCCTCCGCCGTGAGTGGGCGTAGGGCTTTTATTGCCGGTGCTGCGATGGGGCTGACGGCGATTTCGCTTGATGCCCAGAGAAAGAAGACCGACGGGGGATTCGCGATTGTGGAAGACAAGACTGCCATCAAGCGCGAAACGCCACTCACGCCCCCCGGATCCGCCAGCATAAAAGACTTTTACAGCCGATGCACGGCATGCCAGCTCTGCGTCGCGGCATGTCCGAACGGTGTCCTGAGGCCATCTACCGGCATTGAGCACCTCATGCAACCCGAAATGGGCTTCGAGAAGGGCTATTGCCGCCCCGAATGCACAAGTTGCTCGGAGGTCTGCCCCAGCGGAGCCATCATCAAGATAACCAGAGAAGAAAAGACCCAGTACCATGTGGGGTACGCTAGCGTCAACCGCGACCTCTGCGTGGCGGAACAAGGCACCAAGTGCGGCAACTGCGCCCGCCATTGCCCGACCGGAGCCATCCAGATGGTGGAATCGGCAAGCGGCTGCATGGTGCCTGCGGTCGATACCGAAATCTGCATAGGATGCGGAGCATGCGAGAACCTCTGCCCGTCGAGGCCGGTCAGCGCAATCACCGTAAACGGACGTCATAACCATCTAAACAGCTAAGACATGGACAGAAGAGACTTTCTCAGAATATCGGGTACAGGAGCAGCCGGGCTTGCAGCCGTGGCGGCAGGATGTGCCCCCAAGACCAAGGAAAGCAATCCAGCGACTCCGGGGAAGATGGTCTTCCGCGAGAATCCGGTGAACGGCGACAAAGTGTCTCTTCTCGGATTCGGCTGCATGCGCTGGCCCATGATCAAAGACGCCGACGGGAAAGAGATAATCGACCAGCAGGCGGTAAATGAGATGGTGGATTACGCCATCGAGCACGGCGTGAACTATTTCGACACCTCGCCGGCATACCTGCAGGGATTGTCGGAGCGTGCCGCAGGCGAGGCCCTGAGCCGACATCCGCGAAGCAGCTACTACATCGCCACCAAACTTTCCAACTTCGGCGACCATAGCACGGAGGCCTCCATCAAGATGTACGAGGACTCCTTCAAGGAGATGAAAACGGACTACTTCGACTACTATCTCCTACACGCGATCGGCATGGGAGGCCGCCGCGCCTTCCAGACCAGGTACGTCGACAACGGCATGATGGACTTCCTCCTCAAGGAGAAGGAGAAAGGCCGCATACGCAACCTTGGATTCTCTTTCCACGGTGCGAAAGAGGCCTTCGACTCCTTCATGGAAATGCACGACACAGGCGAGTTCAAGTGGGATTTCTGCCAGATCGAAATGAACTACGTAGACTGGAAACACGCCGATGGAGTTCGCAACGTAAATGCCGACTATCTCTATGCCGAACTCGAAAAGAGAGGTATTCCCGTCGTGATAATGGAACCGCTGCTCGGAGGACGCCTCGCGAACGTGCCGGTCGGCATCTCGCGCCAGATGAAAATGCGCGAACCCGACAAATCGGTAGCGTCATGGGCCTTCCGTTTCTGCGGCAGCTATCCCGGAGTGATGTGCATCCTCAGCGGCATGACCTCGATGGATCCTCTGCTCGACAACCTGAAGACCTTCGAGAACTTCGTCCCCCTTACCGAAGAGGAACTCGAATTCATGGAAAGGATGGCCGTGCAACTCAAGGAATTCCCCCTGGTGAATTGCACCGACTGCAAATACTGCATGCCATGCCCCTGGGGAATCGACATCCCGGGCATCTTCAAGCACTACAACACCTCTGTCACCAACGGCAGTTTCGCCCAGAGCAAGGAACAGAAAGACTACCGGAAACTCCGCAACGCCTATCTGTCGAGCTACGACAAGGCAATCCCCACAGTGCGTCAGGCTGACCACTGCATAGGATGCGGCCAGTGCCTCATGCACTGCCCCCAGAGCATTGCTATACCGGACGAACTCCACCGCATCGACCAGTATGTAGAAAAACTCAAGCAAGAACTGTAACTGTATGAAAAAGAAAGCGACACCCATAATCATAGTGCTGCTGTTGCTTGCGGCCGGAGCCGTGCTTTACTTCTCGCTGAAGGGCAAGAAGGCACCGGTCGTAGCCGAGCCTCCGGTGCAATATGTGTCCGACATCATTTCAGGCATCGACTCCGACAGCCACAAGCTGATTTCGGAGTACGATCCGGCCGACTCCAAGAAAGCGATCTTCATTTTCGGATCCAAGTCCCGCACAAGCGACATCGCCCAGGCTTTGCTGGAGAGCGACGACTTCGACAACGTGGACGGTTCCTCAAAACCTGACGGGCTGAAAGACCTCGCAGGCGAGACGATCTGCACCGTCGCCAACTTCTCCAACTTCGGGGAAATGGTGAACGACGGCCGCCTCGACGACCTCAGGGAACTTACGGCCCGCAACGTGCTGGCAGCCATGGACACGCTCTGCTACGTCAGCCCGTACGACCGAAGCGGAATGGGCAAGAAGCCCCTCGCAAAGATGATCGTCCTGGGATCCGCGTGCATGACGCAATACGGACGCTACGACATCGATTCCCTGTTCAGCGCGCTTGGCTGCAACATGCCGGTGATTTCGCCCATGCAGCTGATAGTCGACGAAGCCATAGAGTCGGCAAGAGGAAAGAAAGTGCTGAACGTTGGCGTGCTCGCCGGCAACGCACCTGTCGACCTCTATGCACCGTACATACGCAAACAGGCCGCGAAGGCGCAGATCGACAGCGTGCTTTGCGTAGGATACAAAGTCCCAGCAGGGGAGGATCCGCTGCTGTCGTTCCTCGATCATTACGCCGAGTTCGGCATTACCAGTCCGCTGGACGTGATCCTGGTCGACGACATGAAAGTGGACATTTCCCAATTCAGGGCCAGCCTCGAGTTGATTACATCAGTAATGAACGCCGAATCGCTGACATACGGCAACATGGTGTCTCCCAAATTCAAGGTGATAGATTCCCGCAGCCGCACCTGTCATGCCGTTTACGGCTTACTCAGGCAGAAAAACCTGTTTACACACTATATTTCTCAGCCACGCCTGCTCGACTACATGCTCATCACCCGCGAGGGCATCGACAAAGAGTTCATGCTGCTGCAGTACAACGAAAGATATATTCCTAACGCCAATTAATGTTCAAACTCACAATTACCCCTGAAGATATCGAGAAATTGGAGCTGACAAGCTTTCAGGGACAAATACACGTAATCAGCCGCCCGGGATGGGATTTTTCCAGGGCGATCGCTTATCTGAAAAAACAGAAAATACTTGGGTTCGACACCGAGACCAAACCTGTGTTCTCGCCGGGTCAGCACCACAACGGAGTAGCCCTGCTTCAGCTCTCCGGGCCCGACCAGGCCTTCCTCTTCCGCGTCCAGAAACTCGGAATGAGGGGCAGGCTTTGCTCGATACTCGCAAACCCCAATATCATAAAGGTGGGAGCGGCCGCTCTCGACGATGTGCGAGGCCTCCAGAAATACAAGGAATTCGAGCCGCGGGGCTTTGTAGACCTGCAGAAGATTGTATGGGAGTGGGGGATTCGCGACAAGAGCGTAAAGAAGATGGCCGCAAACATACTTGGCGTGCGCATCTCCAAGAGCCAGCAGCTCTCCAACTGGGAAGCCGAAACCCTGAATGAGCATCAGCAGAAGTACGCCGCCACCGACGCATGGATATGCAGGGAGATGTACCTGAAACTGCTCGAATGCGAGAAACATCCCCTGAAACCGGAAGAGTTGCTGCCACCCGAACAGCAGCCGCTGGCGATACGCGACCCGGAAGCAGCCGAGAAGAAGAAACAGGAAAAGGCCGCAAGACGCGTGGAGGCCGAAGCCGCCAGGAAGAAATCGGAACAGAGAAAGCGCAGATATTACAACAGAAAGAAAAAGACGAACAATGACAAAGGTTTACCTGAAAAAGGGGCGTGACGAATCGGTACGCCGCTTCCATCCCTGGGTTTTCTCGGGCGCAGTCGCACAAGTGTCGGGAAATCCCGCAGAAGGCGACATAGTGGCAGTGTATTCGGCTGAAGGCGAGTATCTTGCATCCGGCCATTGGCAGATAGGATCAATCTCCGTGCGGATACTCTCGTTCGATGCGGATCCTGCGTCTCCAACTTTCTGGGAAGACTCCATCCGCGCGGCCTACGAGGCACGGAGAGCCATGGGGCTCACTGATTCCGGAACGACCAGCTGCTACCGTCTCGTGCACGGAGAGGGAGACGGCCTTCCCGGGCTGATAATCGACTGGTACGACGGCGTCTGTGTGCTGCAGGCCCATTCCGTGGGCATGTTCCGGGCCAAGAACCAGATCTGCGAAGCCCTGAAAGCAGTGTATGGAGACGCTCTCAAAGCCGTCTACGACAAGAGCAGCGGCACAGCACCCTTCAAGGCGGGGCTGGAACTGGTGGACGGCTACCTTTGGAAGGCTCCCGGCTTTGAGTCGGGGGAGCAGGCTGTGCTTGAAAACGGCCATAAATTCCTCGTAAACTGGACAGAAGGGCAGAAGACCGGCTTCTTCCTAGACCAGCGCGAAAACCGCGCCCTGGTGGAACGTTACGCCCGTGGAAGGAACGTCCTCAATCTTTTCTGCTACACCGGAGGATTCTCCGTCTATGCTCTTGGCGGAGGTGCGGTGCACGTGGATTCCGTAGACAGTTCCGCAAAGGCCATGGCCATGGTAGACAGGAACATAGCGCTGAACGGCTTCGACTCCGGCCTGCACACATCGTATTGTGCCGATGCCATCGAACATCTGGCGTCCGTCGAAGACGGGAAATACGACCTTATAATCGTGGATCCTCCGGCATTCGCAAAGCACAGGGGAGCGCTGAAGAACGCCCTGCGCGCTTATCAGAGGCTGAATGCCAGGGCCATAGAAAAAGTAGCCCCCGGAGGATTCGTGTTCACCTTCTCATGTTCCCAGGTAGTAGACAAGGAATCTTTCGCTCTCGCCGTCTTTTCGGCGGCTGCAAGCACCGGACGCCGGGTCCGTATCCTCGACCGTCTCTGCCAGCCGGCAGATCATGCGGTGAATATCTACCACCCCGAAGGTGAATACCTCAAGGGGCTTCTTCTATATGTAGAATAGGGGCTCAGCGCTCCTTCTTGTGCAGCTTGCTGTAAAACTTTACACCACTCACAAGGCTGCCGAACTGCGACTTGGGCACGTCGGTCGCCCTGATGTATCCCTCTCTTTCCACGCTGAACATTAGCGAGTGGCTGAGAAGGGCTTTCCGGTGCGATACCTTCACGACCTCGAACTTGTCGTTCGGGAAACCGAAGGCGAGGCAGCCGATGAGTTCGATCTCCGTACCGGGGGCCTGTTTGAAAAGTTCCTGCATCCTCTGCAGATTCGCGAGAGCCTCGGTGAGATTACTGCCGAGCGGAAGGAACAATTCGAAAGCAGGATCAAATAGAATCTGGACTACTTCGTCGCCGAATCCGAGATGTCCGACAGAGAGCCAGTAGGCATTTTTGCCGTCTTTCGGACTGTTGAAAACCTCAAACTCGCTTGCTACGTTTTCTTCGTCTTCAACGGTGGCAATTTCCAGTCTCTGGGGAATCTTGGACAACTGTGCATTAGCGTTCAGCGCCATCACAAGCACGGTTAGAATGCAAAAAAACTTTTTCATGCCTGAAAGATTTGCAATTATTGTACCAGTATTTTTATTCGATCTCCTTGCCGGCACCCCAGGCCTTTCCTACAACATCTCCAAGAGCGCGGTAGCACACGCCTGCGGCATCGAAAACTATTGGTTTGAGAAGAGCGAGATCTACCTGGCCGGCCTCATTGAGAATGCTCTTGTCGGCGCTCTGGTTGACTACTTCGCCGATCAGGCATCCGTCCTTGAAACTGATGACCTTGCACTCGAGGGTGAGGGGGTACTCGTTGATGATGGGAGCGTTGACATTGGGGCTGGGGGTGACGGTGAAACCTGCCCTGGCAACTTTGTCGGGCACATTCTTGCCGCTCACCATTCCTAAATAGTCGCTCTCCTTGACGGTGCGCTCGTCGGCAAAGCTGACTGTGAAAGCTCCGGTGAGTTCAAGATTGTCGGTGGTCTGATGCTTGGAAAGGCTGATCACGATCTCCTTGGCATCGTACTGACCGGCCCATGCGGCCATCATGACGTCGGGGTTCTTGTCTTTGTCCCAAGTGGCAATCATCACGCAAGGCTGAGGCGTGGTCACAAGGGCATGGTTGGGGCCGAAATTCTTGCGTCCGGCCACTTCCTGGAGTGGAGTGTTGTTCATGTTATCTGTTTGATTGTTGGTTTTGCCGGAATTTGTGCAACAGGCAAGTGCCAAAACAGCTGCGAACAGAGTGATGTGTTTCATTTTTGTTCAGTTTTACGGCAAATTTAGTCGGAATACGGTAGAATTGCAATAGGGGGGATGGGGAAATAGTGATTTGTGCGTGGACTTCATATTGTGCCAAGTCCAAAACCCTGTGTTTTTGTCCGGGGACCTGGCGCATTTTTCCCGTTTTTTGCTGCAGGTCCTGAAGAGGGGAGCAGTGCTTACACAGGAAGGGTTTCGTCCATAATAGGACGCATAAGATGTATAAAATATAGAAATATACCACATTTTTTGTAAATTCACGGACTATAATCATTATCCGTCTTATGGCACAACAGACATCCTACCCTTGCGAGAGCTGCAAGTTCCGCGCATCTTACGACAAGAATCCCAAGTCCTTGCTCGGGCGTTTCTGGCGCTGGCACATTAACTTCTGCCCGGGCTGGAAGAACTATTTCACCCATCAGGACGAGCAGACGAAGGCTGCGCTCCGGGAGAAATACCATTTCGAGAAGTACAAGTAGAACAACATGCGATTGAATTTAAAGAAACTATTTGTCCTTGCCGCCATCTTCACAATATGCGGCTGCGTCACATCCTCGCTCGTTTCGTGCTCGAAAGGCGACGATGAGCACATCGTCCATTCCACACCCCTGCGCTCGATCATCACAGGCATGGACTATGGCGACGGAGTATTTGTCGTGGGGCACAAAAGCCCCGACTGTGATGCCGTCTGCTCGGCCATCACCTACGCCGACCTGCTGCAGCGTCTGGGGATCAACGCCCAGGCCCGGGTGGCGGGCAAGCTCATCTGCGAACCTCTCTATGTCATTCAGGAAGCAGGTATCAGCGCTCCTCCGATCCTGGAAGATGCCACTGGCCTGAACATGATCATGACCGACCACAGCGAGTATGCGCAGGCGGTGAATGGCATGGCACAGGCCCGAGTCCTGCATGTCATCGACCACCATGGCACCGGCACAGTAACCACGGCGCATCCGCTGTTCTACTATGCCCTTCCTATCGGCTCCACCTGCACGATAATCGCTTCGATGTATGAAGAACTGGGCGAGAATCCCACGCCTACCCAGGCGCGGCTGATGCTCTCCGGCCTGCTTTCCGACACCGACAACCTTAAATCGACCACCACTACCGACACGGACCGCAAGTATTACTCCTGGCTGCTCGACCGCTCGGACATCACCGACGTTGAATCGTATTATGCCGCCATGAACAAGGCCCGGACCTCCTTCGACGGCATGACCGATGAAGATATCCTGCTCTCCGACTACAAGGAGTACGAGATTGAGGGCGTGAAACTCGGCATCGGAAGTGTGCTCGCTAGCGAGAAACTGGGGGTTGAAGAGCTTTGCCGCCGGATGCGAGGGGTAATGCCCGCAGTCCGGGAGCAGCGTGGCCTCGACATGCTGTTCATGATGCTTGGAGACCGCGACGCGGGCCTCACCCACGTGCCCTTCTGCGGTGAAGGAGCAAAGATTGTTGCGGAGTACGCCTTCAAGAGTGCGGCCACGGAAGACGGCTGCATCGTCACGAGCTATATCCCCAGCCGGAAGGCCAATTTCGTCCCCGCCATAACGGAAGGGATTGCTTATTGGAAGAATAAACCTGATGAGACTATGAAAATACACTTCCAGCCTTAATGCACCGCATCATCTTCCATATAGATGTGAACTCCGCGTTCCTCAGTTGGTCTGCGGTGAAGATGGTGCGCGAGGGGATGCCGGACATACGGCTGGTGCCTTCGGTGGTGTCCGGCGATCCTTCCGACCGCAGGAGCATCATCACGGCCGCATCCATCCCTGCCAAGAAGCTGGGTATCAAGACGGCGCAGCCGGTGTCGATGGCGCTGCGCACATGCCCGTCGCTGGTGATTGTGAGAGGGGACTGGGCCTGGTACAAAACCTGCTCGCAGGGCTTCATTTCCATCTGCCGGAGCTACTCCCCGGTGCTGCAACAGTTCTCCATCGACGAGTGCTTCATCGACATGACCTTCCGCTGCAAAGCGGGAAACGCCGTGGAAGTGGCCACCCGGCTCAAGGAAGAGGTAAAATCCAAGCTGGGATTCACAGTGAACGTGGGTATAGGTTCCAATAAGCTGCTGGCGAAGATGGCTTCCGACTTCGAGAAACCGGACAAAGTGCATACCCTCTGGGATAGCGAGGTGCAGGAAAAGATGTGGCCTCTGGGAGTGCGGGACCTTCTTTGGGTGGGGAAGAAGACCGAAGAACGCCTCACCGCGAACGGAATACATACCATAGGCCAGCTGGCACAACTCGGCATGGGCTCACTCACGCAATTGGTGGGGCAGAAGTTCGCCATGCAGCTGCACGAAAATGCCAACGGGCGGGACGACACCCCGGTGGAAACGGAGGTGCCCGAGGCCAAGAGTTACAGCGCCGAGCGCACCTTCTCCAAGGATCTGACGGATCCAAAGGACATCGACCGGGCGCTGTTCAATGTGGCCTGCATAGTCGCACACAGGATCAGGCGCGACAAATTCCGGGCGTCGACGGTGTCGATGTTCATTAAATACAAGGACTTCTCGGTGGTGCAGAAGCAGTGCCGGACCGACCAGCCTACAGACGTGACGGCCGTCATCCTGAACGAAGCCAGAAGGCTGCTCGCGGAGGTTTGGGACGGGCGGACTCCCATTCGGCAGGTGGGGCTTGGCGTGAGCAAACTCACGCATGAATCGGCCATACAGATGTCCCTGTTCGAGGA
>CAMOIZ010000002.1 GCA_946616385.1 uncultured Bacteroidales bacterium
GCGAACATGTTCTTCTTGTAGGCCTCCACACCGGGCTGGTTGAAAGGATTCACACCGAGCAGATATGCGGAAACGCCGCACGCGAACTCGAAGAAGTAGAATATGGCTCCGAGATTGTACTCGTCGATCTTCTCGACCGAAAGCTCGATCTGGGGCACACCGCCGTCGATATGGGCGAGTTTGGTGCCGAGAGCGGCCATCGCATTGCAGTGCTCGACATGCTGGCCTGCGAGATAATTGAGCTGGTCGAGATTCTGGGGATCGGTCCCTATCACTACGCTGCGCTGGGCTTTCTCGACCTTCACCACGGTTTCGAACATCACGCGGTCACCCTCCTGAATGAACTGTCCTACAGAGTGGAGGTCGGTGGTATTGTTGACGGATGCAGGGAAAATACCCTTCAGATCCTTGCCTTCGGATTCGCCGTAGAGCTGCTTCCACCATTCACCCAGATACTGGAACTTGGGATTGTAGTTCACCAGAACCTCAATCTTCTTTCCGAGTCCGGTATAGAGAAGGTTGCGCATTGCGGCATACTCGACAGCGGCGTTCTTCTCCCCTTTCTTCAGGAGTTCGGCACGCTCGTCGGCAGCGCCCCTGAGCATGGCACGGATGTCGAAACCGGCAAGCACTATGGGAAGGATTCCCACAGGGGTAAGCACGGAGAAACGTCCGCCCACGTTGTCGGGAACTATGAAGGAACGGTATCCTTCCTGGGTAGCAAGGGTCTTGAGAGCGCCCTTCCTGGCATCGGTGATGGCCACGATACGTGCAGAAGCTTCTGCCTTGCCGTATTTATTCTCGAGGTATTCTTTCACGATACGGAATGCTACCGCAGGTTCGGTGGTGGTTCCGGACTTGGAGATCACCACGCATGCTGCGTTGCTCTGCCCGACGAGATCCATAACTTCGGCGAGGTAATCTTCGCTGAGGTTGTTGCCGGCGAACACTACGCGGATCTGCCCCTCGGGATGCACGAACTGATGTGAAAGCGCCTCGATTGCACAGCGGGCTCCGAGATAGCTGCCGCCGATGCCAATGACAACGGCGAGATTCACGCCACGGGCCTTCCAGTCATCGCGAACGGCCTCGCAGTCTGCTATCAGGGTTTCCGGGGTGTCAACAGGAAGAGTCTTCCAGCCGAGAAAATCGTTCCCGGCGCCTTTTTCGCTTTCGAGAACATCGAAGGCCTCGAGGGCCTTGCCCACATATTCTTTGTAATCGGATTCTTTAACGAAGGGGTTGCAGCCCTTCAAATCAACTTTAACCATAATTCATTAGATTTGAGACGCAAATTTACTAAAATCTTCCTATATTTGTGATTATGAAACTCAAAAACATCTCCGTCATCGCCGCAGCGGCGCTGCTGGCCTTGGCAGCCTGCGCCGGGGGCAAGTCCGGCTTTCCAAAAATCGATCAGGATGGAAAAACCGCTGTCGTAGCCCACAGAGGGTTCTGGAATTGCGAAGCTGCCGGGTTTGCAGAGAATTCGATCGCATCGCTCAAGGCCGCTCAGGACAACGGATTCTGGGGAAGCGAATTCGACGTTCACATCACCACCGACGACGTGATCCTTGTTTTTCACAACGATGAAATCGACGGTGCACGCATCGACACATGCGAGGCTGCCACTTTCGCTGAACACCGCCTGGCAAATGGCGAAAAGGTTCCTACCATCGACGAATATCTCACCCAGGGCGAAAAATCCGACAAGACCGTCCTGGTGATTGAACTTAAACCGGAAATTACCATCGAGCGGGAGGACGCCCTGATCGACCTTAGCATCGAGGCCTTGAAATCCCACAATCTGCTTGATCCCTCGAGAGTCGTTTTCATCAGCTTCAGCAAATACATCTGCGACCGCATAGCCGCCGAGTATCCCGAATTCATCAATCAGTATCTCGAAGGGGATTTCTCTCCTGAGGAACTTGCCGAATTCGGAATCAACGGTTTCGACTACAATTCAAAGGCCGTACTCAAAGATTCTACCATCGTAGATCGCGCGCACGCCCTCGGAATGAGCACAAACGTGTGGACCGTGAACAAGCCCGAGAAAATGCGCAAATTCATCGATTTAGGCATAGACGCCATCACCACCAACGAGCCCCTTGTGCTCCGTGAGCTTCTTGGCGAAAAGGAATTCAAACTGTAACCAATTTCCTTTTTCTGATAATCCGGCACCCGAAAGGATGCCGGATTATTGCTATATTTGCATAGTATAACACCCACAAGTATGAAATCATTATTCCGCGCTTTCACATTTGCTATATGCATCATTCTATGCTTCTCTGAGTGCAAGAACGCTTCAAAGGCGCCCGAAACCGACTTTGCCCCATACATTTCCGCTTACACGGGAGGGGTGATCTCAGAAGACGCCTCGATCAGAATCGACCTTGCCCGCGAAGTTCCGGAACAGGCCCGCACGACAGACGGACTCTTCTCTTTCTCCCCTTCCGTCAAGGGCTCCGTGAGATGGACAAGCCCCGCTTCTGTCATATTTTTTCCCGACCAGGGAGCCTTGACTCCAGGCAAGAACTACAAGGCCGTTTTCAATCTCGGGAAAGTTCTGGATGTGGAAAAGAAGTCCCTGAAGACCTTCAAATTCGGCTTTACCGTTAAAGGTGCCGATACGAAGGAGGTGTCCGAAAACGCTTCCGGAGAAATACCCGGAAACGGATTCCACATTTCGGCGGCGTACATTTCCGGAACAGGAAATCCCCATATCGAAATCGTGTTCTCCGGCACACCGGCAAACGCATTGAAAAAGGGCCTCATCGAGCTTGAAGGTGCTTCCCGCTTCTACACGGAGCAGCAAGGTTCCGTGATAAACGTGTTTTACGAAGACGTCGGAAAGGATATCACGCTCAAAGTCTCGTCCAGTGTAAAGGATGCCTCCGGAGCCACTCTGGGTCAGGATTTCGTCAAGGTATTCCCTCTCGGAGATATTCCTCCGGCAGTTGAAATCGCCCTTCAGGGCCAGATTCTCCCGAATGAAGGAGACCTTGTACTTCCTTTCCGCGCGGTCAACCTCGCCGCCGTCGAACTCCGCATAGTAAAGATATATCCGGGCAACGTGCTAATGTTCCTGCAAGACAACGACCTCGGCGAAGAAGAGTACCTGCGCAGGGCCGGACGTCTTGTGTGCCATAAGGATATAGCACTGGATCCCAAATACGACCTGCATACCTGGAACAACTTCTCCATCGACCTTTCCGGTCTGCTCAGAAAGGATCCGGGCGCCATCTACCGCATAAGGCTCTCGTTCAGGGAGGATCAGTCGCTGTATGGCGGCAGGACTCCGGACAATGTCGTCAAGATGTCCGACGGCACTCCGGACGCAAAAGACGAAGCCATCTGGGATTCCGCCCAGCCGTGGTACTGGGACAACGACTACGACTGGAACAATTACAAGTATAAGGAACGCAACGACCCTACCAGGCCTTCCTATTTCATGGAGTCGTCCCGCTTCCCCGTTGCGCAGCTGCTGACCTCGGACCTGGGGCTCGTGGCCAAATACGCGGGAGGTGATAAAATCTGGGTGGGTGCCAACAATCTCATTACCGCCAAGCCGGCTGCAGGCGTGCAACTGACCGTATATGATTTCCAGCTTCAGAAAATCGGCCAGGCAAGGACAGGTTCCGACGGCATGGTGGAGATTCCTGTTTCCCGCCGTCCCTTCGTTGTCACCGGCACATCCGGCAACTCTGTCACCTATCTTAAAGTCAACGACGGCAACGAAAAATCGCTGAGCCGCTTCGACACCGGAGGCGAAACCGTTGGACACGGTCTAAAGGCTTTCATCTACGGGGAACGTGGCGTTTGGCGTCCGGGCGATACCTTGCATCTCACCATGATTCTTCAGTCGAAGGATGCCGAACTTCCCTCCGCCCATCCGGCCACTCTCGAATTATACACTCCGGAAGGACAGTTCCACTCAAGACTGGTACGTCAGGGGCTGAACGGATTCTACGCATTCGATATCCCCACTTCCGCCGATGATCCAACAGGATTCTGGAACGCATACGTGAAAGTTGGAGGAAGTTCATTCCACAAGACACTTCACATTGAAACGATCAAACCCAACCGCCTGAAAATCAATATCGATTATGGTTCGGAACCTCTGGTTGCCGGAAGCACGGTGACAGTTCCCATTTCCGCTTCATGGCTGACCGGATCCCCGGCTTCCGGCCTGAAGGCAAGGGCGGTGATGACCCTGCGGAGGTCGTCCTCACAGCTGCGCGGATACGAGAAATACAGTTTCACGGTCCCCGGTGCTGAATTCACCTCAACCGAGACCAAACTATTCGAAACCAAGCTGAATTCGGAAGGAAAAGCTTATGTGGGCTTACAGCTTCCTCCCGCAGCCAACGCCCCCGGCATGCTGAATGCCACCATCATGACAGCGGTCCAGGAAGATGCCGGAGACGAAAGTTTCACCACCGCGACCGTTCCTTTCTCGCCATACACTGCATACGTCGGCGTCAGGATTCCGGATGAAGATTATCTCGAAACCGACAAAGACCAGACTATTCGATTCGCCGTGGTCGGTCCGGACGGCAAGCGCATCTCCGGACACAAACTGGAATACCGCATCTTCAAGACAGGCTGGAACTGGTGGCTGGAGAATTCCGCGACCGAACTCGATTCCTACGTAAACGGATCCTCGGTGCAGCTGGTATCCGGAGGCACCCTCGTTTCCGGCAACTCCGACGTCACCTGCACGGTGAGGGTGAATTATCCTGACTGGGGACGCTTCATCGTTATAGTAAAGGACCTCGACAGCGGTCATGTAAGCGGCAGAAGCTTCATCATAGACTGGCCTGAATACAGGGGCCGTGCAGACAGACGGGACCCCGAGAATCTCACGATGCTCACCTTCTCTACCGACA
The DNA here is from genome assembly GCA_946616385.1 of uncultured Bacteroidales bacterium. GTDB lineage: Bacteria > Bacteroidota > Bacteroidia > Bacteroidales > UBA932 > Cryptobacteroides. Next base: position 4,890 of record CAMOIZ010000002.1, read on the forward strand.
AATCTTCATACAAGGTCGGTGAAAAGGCGACCGTATACCTCCCTGCCGCTCCCGGCGGACAGGCTCTCATATCGGTCGAGAATTCTACCAGAGTTCTTTCTTCTTCCTGGGTTTCAACCGGAGATACCGACCGTGCGTGGAGCATGCAGGTGACTGAAGACATGGCTCCTGACTTCTACATTCATGTGACTCTCGTGCAGCCGCGAGGAAAGGTCGCAAACGAGCTCCCCGTAAGGTTATATGGAGTTCAGCGTGTGTTGGTAGAGAATCCTCAGTCGCATCTGCATCCGGTGCTCGACATGCCCGGGGCCCTGCATCCGGAAGAGGAATTCACCCTGAGCGTGAGCGAGACTTCCGGACGCCCGATGACCTACACCCTCGCGATAGTAGACGAAGGCCTGCTCGATCTCACCGCCTTCAAGACCCCGGATCCTTGGAAGGCCATGAACAAGGTGGAAGCGCTGGGCGTACGCACATGGGACATGTACGACAACGTGATAGGAATTCTGGGCGGACAATTTGCGAAGATTGCAGCAATCGGCGGCGACCAGGACAACATAGTCTCCGCCCGCAACGACAACCGCTTCAATCCCGTAGTCTACGTTCTCCCTCCCAGCCAGCTTGCCAAAGGCGCCAAGGCTAAACACAAGATCAAGCTTCCGATGTATGTCGGAAGCGTAAGGGTGATGCTTGTAGCCGGCCAGGGAAAGGCCTTCGGCAATGCCGAAAAGACCGTGCCCGTCACAGCACCTCTCATGATTCTGCCTACTGCTCCCCGCACATTGAGTCCCGGAGAGGAAATCCAGCTTCCCGTGAACGTGTTCGCGATGGAAGACGGCATCCGCTCCGCTGATGTGAGCGTAGACATCAAAGGTCCCGTGGAACTCACCGGCAATCGGAAGCAGACCATTACATTCAACGGAAAGGGCGACCAGCTGGTGCGTTTCGCCCTGAAGGCGAATGGAGAAGGCACGGCGACCATTACCGTGAATGCTTCCGGCGCAGGTCACAAGGCTTATGAGACGGTCAGCATCCCCGTGGCGAATCCCAATCCGGTACGCGCTACTGTAACGCGCAGAGAACTTCCCGCAGGCGCGACAGCATCATTCACTCCTGCAGGAACATCCTACCTCCAGCTTACGGCCTTCCCGGCTTTCGATGCAAGGGCTTTGTATCAGGAGATGCTCTCTTACCCCTACAATTGCTCCGAACAACTTGCTGCACGCGGTCTTTCGTTCCTGCATCTGGCTTCATTCCTCGGAGAAAAACCCGATGCAGCGCAGATAGACGCCATTGTCCGGCAGCTCTATTCCAGGCAGAATGCCGACGGCGGCTTCGGCTACTGGAATGGAGGATCCAGCAATTCATGGGTCAGTTCAATGGCCGGACTCTTCCTTTCTGAAGCCGCAAAGTCGGGCTATACGGTCGACAGGACAGTCCTCCAGACATGGACCCGTTACCAGCAGAAACTGTCGAACGCATACAGGATAGCCGGAAATTCGGCATTCCCCCATCTGGACGAGGCATTCAGGCTTTATACCCTGGCCGCGGCCGGCTCCCCCTCGACCGCATCTATGAACAGACTGAAAGAAGACGATTCCATCGGCTACAGGGCAAAGTGGATGCTCGCTTCGGCCTACGCCCTTTGCGGCAAGAAGCAGGTTGCAAGCGACATGATCGCAAAGATCGACCGTTCCTTCGAGAACGGGAATCCTTACAACATCACTTTCGGCACCTCGCTCCGCGACAAGTTCCTTGCCCTTGAAGCGATGGCTCTTACATCCAATCTTGCCGAAGCTATCCCCCTTGCCCAGGAACTCGTGTCGGAAAAAGACCTTTCAACACAGGAGACGGCATTCGCCGCAATAGCGTTCGACCGCCTGCGCAGCGAATTGTCCGCATCTTCGGTGAAGGCGACGGTCGGCGGCAGGCAGATCAGCGCCAAGGCACAGGTCTCTGTGCCCGTAGAAAGCAAGGTAGATGTGAAGAACACTTCGGACGGACCACTGTATCTCACATTCGTAGATCTGGTCAAGGATCCTGCAGGGACTTCAGTTCCTGCCACGTCGAACGGACTCTCGCTAAGCGTGAGATACGAATCCGGCGGAAAGGTCATCAACGCATCGGAGTTGCGCCAGGGCATGCTGTTCACGGCTGTAGCCGAGGTGAAGAACCTTTCCAAAGTATCTGATTACGACATGCTTGCACTCTCGCTCAACATTCCTTCCGGCTGGGAAATACAGAATGAAAGACTTATGGGCGGAAGTGACGTTACCGCCGACATTCGCGATGACCGCTGCGACTGGTTCTTCTCGCTCGAAAAGGGTCGTAGCAAGGTATTCAGGCTCTCGCTTCGCGCAGCATACGAAGGTTCCTACATTCTTCCTTCGTCCAAGTGCAGCGCCATGTACGAGCCCGAAATATCTGCCTGCACAGCGTCTTCCAATACGGAAGTCGTGCGATGAAACACAGGCGGAGATGGCTGATTGCAGGGGGCGTCCTGTTGTTGGGGCTGATAATCGCCTCTCCCGGACGTCCCTTTGCAAGTGTGCCATACTCCACCGTGGTCACGGATTCGGAAGGGCAGCTGCTCGGAGCCAGGATAGCCTCCGACGGACAATGGCGTTTTCCCCCGTCGGACACCATCCCTGCAAGATTCAAGACCGCTCTTCTGCAATTTGAAGACAGGCATTTCTACTATCATCCAGGCGTGGATCCCTTTGCGCTTGTCCGCGCTCTGGCAGGCAATCTGAAGGCCGGGCATGTTACCAGCGGCGGAAGCACCATCACGATGCAGGTGATCCGCCTCTCGCGGGGAAGGGAACGTACAATCATGCAGAAGTGCATCGAATCGCTGCAGGCCGTGCTGCTGGAATGCCGGTATTCCAAAAAGAGGATTCTGGGCATGTACTGCGCCCACGCCCCCTTCGGAGGCAATGTAGTAGGGCTTGAGGCGGCCGCCTGGCGGTATTTCGGCCGGCCGGCCGCGGAACTGTCCTGGGGAGAAGCCGCCACTCTGGCGGTACTGCCGAATTCCCCGGCATCGATCCACCCCGGCAAAAACAGGGACAAGCTTCTCGCAAAGCGGAACCGCCTTCTCCGGCGTCTTTGCGACAAGGGTTTCCTAAGCGAAGAAAGTTGCGCGCTGGCCATGGAAGAACCTTTGCCCGATGCCCCCCTTCCACTCCCCTCCCATGCCGCACATTTTGTAGCATCCGCACCCGAAGGTGTGCTCACACGCAGCAGCCTGAAACTCGACCTGCAGACTAAGGCGGAAGAAATCGCCCGGCGTCAAAGCGACGAACTGGCCCGGAACGGCATTGCCGACCTCTCCATAATCATTCTCGACAACAAAACAGGGCTCCCCGTGGCATGGTGCGGAAATGCATCCCCGGAAAGGAAAAGGCCGGGAGCGCAGGTAGACATCGCTTCATCGCCCAGGTCAACGGGCAGCATCCTCAAACCCTTCCTGTTCTGCGCAGCCCTTCAGGAAGGACTCATCCTGCCCGGGACCCTGTTGAAAGACACTCCCGTGAGCCTGAACGGATTCTCTCCGCAGAACTTCGACCAGAAGTTCTATGGGGCGGTGCCGGCTTCGAAGGCTCTTTCGAGATCGCTGAACGTGCCCGCAGTGCACCTGTTACGTGAATACGGCGTCCCTCGCTTTCACACCCTGCTGCGCAATGCAGGCCTCACTACCCTCACGAAAGACGCTTCATGGTATGGTCTGTCACTTATTCTCGGAGGCGCCGAAGCGACCCTCAAGGAAATCACCGGCCTATACTGTTCATTGGTACGGAGTTACACCGGTGCAATCGACTTCCCCATCAACGACAAGGTTGCCATCTGGTATACTTTTGAAGCCTTGAAAGACGTCAACCGGCCGGATGAATTGGATTGGCATCTGCTTCCTTCCCTGCGTAAAGCGGCATGGAAGACCGGAACTAGCTACGGGTTCCGCGATGCTTGGGCAGTAGGGATGACTCCCGATTATACCGTGGGAGTATGGGCCGGGAATGCGGAGGGGCAGGGCGTGCCCGGACTGACAGGCGCAAGCACCGCGGGCCCTGTCCTTTTCGACGTTTTCAACATGTTGCCGGCATCGCCGGAATGGTTCGACGAGCCCGACGGCGGAATCTTTGCCGAGGTCTGCCCCGAATCCGGGCATCTTCGCGGGCCCGACTGCCCGTCCGGAACCGAAATGCTGCTTCCCGCCGCAGCCCTGGAAAGCGAGCCTTGCCCTTACCATGACGGCGGTGTTTTCGTCCTCCCTCCCGCAATGGAATGGTACTACAGGCAATATCATCCTGAATATACCGTTCCGAAGACGGAAAAGAAACAGATGGAATTCATCTACCCCGAAAACGGCAGCATGCTGACCATTCCAAGGCAGCTGAACGGCGAAGTGGAAGGCATTGCATTCCAGCTTGCGGTACGCGACGCATCCGGACCTGTATGGTGGCATATGGATGGAGAATACGTGGGCGAAACCCGTTTCATGCACAGCCTGCGGCTGCTCCCGGGACCAGGCCGGCATACCATCGTTGCAGTAGACCCCGAAGGAAGCACGGCCTCGGTGCAGTTTACAGTGACTGATAATTGACTATATTTGTAATAATGAAACATATCCTGACCACTATTTCCCTTTGTCTGATTGCCGCATCGGCTATTGCTGCAAAACCTAAAACCACCTCCAATGACATTGACAGGCTGTTCAGCAGCCCGGAGATGCAAAACAGACCATTTGTGAGATGGTGGTGGAATGGAGACCGCGTGGAGCCCTCCGAAATTATCAGGGAACTGGGAATAATGCACGAAGCAGGCATCGGCGGGGTGGAGATCAGCCCCATAGAATTCCCTTCAGGTGCAGACACGGTTGGCAGAAAGGCACTGGAATACCTCAGCCCGGAATGGCTGGAATGCCTTCAGACCGCATTCGACGAAACCAAACGGCTTGGTATGTACTGCGACCTGCTGATAGGTTCCGGCTGGCCTTTCGGCTCTGAAAGCTTGCCAAAGGAAGACAGGGCATCAATACTCATCACCACTGCCGATTCCCTCTCTTCCCGGCATCTGGAAATATCGAAATTCGCACTTATAAAACAGGCCGATCCCCTTACGACCGTAACCAACCCGAGACGCACGGCGGAGGTGCTTAAAGCGATGCTGGTCCCCCAGGGCATCGGATCCCTTGAAGATGCCATTGACGTTAGCGACAGATTCCGCGGCGATATTCTCGACATCGACATCCCCGAAGGCGTATGGTGGCTGTACAGCCTTATCCGTTTCGATTCTTTCGCGAGCGTCATCAACGGTGCCCCCGGAGCTGCAGGCAGCCAGATCGATTATATGAATGCCGATGCCATCCGGCGTTATCTCGATCATATGGCAGAGAGCATCGAGGCAAAGACAGGCCCGCTCAACGGGCATCTGCGTGCTTTTTTTGTCGACAATATGGAACTCGAAGGATGCAACTGGACCTCCGACTTCGCAGAGGAATTCCTCAAACGCAGGGGCTATGACATAATGCCATGGTTCCCTTTCATAATGTTCAAGATGGGGCGCCTCGGGGATGTTTCCGACTACAGCTTCGGGGCTGAAAAGACTCCGGAATTCGAGAATCTCGTGCAACGCGCACGATACGACTTCGAAATCACCCGCATGGAGCTCAATTACGAGCGTTATACTGAGACCTTCCTCGCCTGGTGCAAGGAGAAGGGCGTTAAAGCCAGGGCGCAGGCCTATGGACGCGGCTTCTGGCCTCTTGATTCATCCCTCGGCTACGACATTCCCGAAGGTGAATCCTGGACTACCAACTGGCTCAAGCACCGCCTTGGCGAAGAGATGGGAGACGACGACTACCGCCGCGGACGCGGATATACCATGGTCAACAAATACGTATCTTCCGCCGCCCACCTTGCAGGAAAGCGAATAGTCAGCGCCGAGGAGATGACCAATACCTACAAGGTGTTCAACGTGCCATTGGAGTTCCTGAAAGTCGGCTCCGACATGGCCGCATTTTCCGGCATCACCCACTCGGTCTGGCACGGATTCAATTACTCCCCTCCCGACGCCCCCTTTCCGGGCTGGGTACAATACGGCACATTCCACAACGAACGCAACACATGGTGGCCTTTCGTGAAGCATCTTAACGACTACAGGGCCCGCCTGAGCGCAATCCTTCAGAACACGGACATGGTCACCGACATCGCCATCCTGCCTGCGAACGGCGACCTCTGGAGCGAACTCGGGGCCCAGAACGAGCCCTTCCCCACGGCGCTCAACATTACCTATACATCAATGGTATGGGAAGCGGTGCATAAAAACGGTGGCGGCGCCGATTACGTGAGCGAAGGAATACTTCGCGATGCAAGCATCAAAGACGGGCATCTCTGCTACGGCCCCAAGGCCTACAAGGTGCTGTTCATCGTCGAAAACAAGGGTATGGACGAAGACGCCCTCGCCAAGATAGAAGAATTCGTAAAGGGTGGAGGCAGGGTTTTCTGCATTGGATGCATGCCACACAAGAGTCTGGGCCTCAAGGATTTCAGTTTGCGAGATAAAGATATCAAGACAAGGATCGAAACACTTCGGGAGGCATTCCCTGAAAGGCTTGTCCTGCTTCCCAAAGCAGGGAACGATGCTTATCTTGAGTGGTATACCGAAGTGCAGAGCCGCTATGGTCTCCCCCATTTCGTAAGTATCTCGAATCCGGACAGATTCCTCCTTCAGAACCATTACAAGGCCGATGACGGCTCGCACTGGTTCCTGTTTGCGAATGCCAGCTTCTCCGCAAGGCAGAGTACAATGCTGGAATTCGATCCATCAATATGCAAAGGGAGGAAGGCCTGGGTATACAACCCATCCGACGGCAGGAAATACCGTCTGAAAATGGAGGGAAACAAAGTCCGTCTCGAACTCGGGCCTTCTGAAACCATCGTGATAGCCTTCAACAAACTTGGAGGGAAAGCCCCTGAATGGAAACAGCTGCCACCGCGCCAGGGAGCCGGCACAAAGATTTGCGGTTGGACGGTGGAACTGCGCAATCCTCAAGTAGATACCCTGATCCGCTTCGAGTGCGACACTCTCGCCGACCTCAAGGACAGCCATCCGGCCTTCATGGGCACGGCAACATATACGGCAAGCATCAAGCTCTCGGACTCCATTCCCTCATACATCGACCTGGGCAAGGTCTGCGACATAGCCGAACTCCGCATCAATGGCAAGGATGCCGGACTTCGCTGGTGGGGGGAATCCGTTTTTGAAACCGAAGGTTTGCTGCATGAAGGTGTGAACACCATCGAGATAAGGGTAACCACCATGATGGGCAATTACGTACGTTCGTTAGGTAATGAGAATTCCGCCGCCAGACGCTTCATCCTGCGCAGGAACCATCCGCTTGTATCTGCAGGTCTCCTCGGACCGGTGATACTATATTAAAGCGCTTGCAACCAACGGGTTATCAGATCAACCCTGTCGGCAAATACGGAATAATCCAGAGACTCGAAGGTATCGCTCTCACGGTTCGTGTTGAGGGTGATGCCGGAAGTGAACATCAGTACCGGGACTCCCCTGCTGAAGAAAGGCTTTTGATCGCCGACCTTGCGGTAGAACAGGTCGGTGAACGAGCGGCTGTTGTAATAATTGTAGTACAGGTGAAGAGTTTTCCCGGAGTTCAGTTTGTCGAAGCTGCGCTGATATGCGGATCCTCCGAGAATGATCAGGTAGTTCTTCCAGAATTTGTCGGGAGGGGCAAGCGAAGAGCCGAGAATATCCAGATTCACGACCATACGCAGAGGACGCTTTGCCAATAAAGCCGCCAATGCTTCGGATCCGGCCATGTTGGCGTTGTGACCATCCACGAAGGCAATTATCACGTCGCTTCTCTCCTTGAGCTTCTCTGCTATGGCAAGCAGTGCTGCGGCTCCGGACCCGTTGCTGTCGGCGCCGGGATAAAGGCGTCCCCCCATCTTGCCTAGCCCATCGTAATATGCCATAAGCAGGATTGCCGGTTTTTTACCGTCGATGGAGCCTGCCAGGATGTTGTGTCCGACGGCATCTCCTGTCGTGCTGAAACTTTTAGTCTGCACGTCGTATCCATGATTGACCAGGCGCCTGATTATGTAGAATGCCGCCTCGTTAGCCCCCTGGCTGCCGGTTTTGCGTCCGCAGCACAGACTGTCGGAAAGAAACTCCACATCCCTTTTCAACGATGACTCAAGACGGGTGCAATCCCCCTCATCTCCATCTGCCTGCGCCCTCAGCCCGCTCAGGAGCAGGATGAGAATGAAAAATATTTTTGCGCCACGGGCTGAAACAGGCATAATAAATGTTATATTTGCTTGATAGTGCAAAAGCAGCACAAAATTAATGAAAAAGTTCGGGCTGGCAATATTTCTTACGATATGTCTGACATTCTGTCCGTCAGGGCTTGCCCGTGCCCAATACGACAAGGACGTTTTCTTCCTCCGCGGCAGGCAGGCATTCTCGGACGGCAAGTACGCACTTGCCATAGAGAACTTCAATGTACTCGCCCGTCTGGACTCCACGGATTACTGGAACTTTTTCTTCCGCGGCATCTCCAAATACAATCTTGGCGACATTCGCGGGGCCCAGCAGGACTTCGACCGTTCGGTGCGCCTGAATCCCGTCTTTACAAACGGATACCACTACCGAGGCATTACCAGGAGCCGCCAAGGCCAGTATGAGGAAGGGCTTGCAGACATCAACAAGGCGATTGAACTCCGTCCGGGCTACATAGGCCTCTACTTCAGCCGCGGCATCACGTATTTCCTCGCACAGCGCTTCGACGAGGCGGTCGAAGACTTCAACCGTTACATAAAGAAGGAACCCAAGGATCCGGGCGCCTACCTCAACCGCGGTGCCTGTTACCTTTTCCGGAAAGATACCCTCAAAGCTCTCGAAGACTACAACAAAGCCCTGAAACTCGACCGCTACGACCCCGAGGCCTACATACGGCGCGGCCGTCTCTACGCTGCCAAGCAGGATTACGAGAAGGCCATCGGCGATCTCGATTTCGCCATCCAGCTCGATTCCTCCAACACATTCGCTTATTTCAACAGGGCCCTGATGCATGCCGACAACAATAATCCGAAGGCTGCAATGGCAGATCTCGACAGGGTGCTGAAGGAAGAGCCCGGGAATGCCCTCACTCTCTATAACAGGAGCCTGCTGAAAGCTCAGGTCGGCGATTTCGAAGGAGCTCTCGACGACATGGACAGGGTCATAGGCATCAACAAGGGCAATGTGCTCGCATTCTTCAACAGGGCAGGATTTTTCATCGAGATGGGCCGTTGGCAGGACGCTCTTGAAGACTACAATATGGCCATCGCCCTCTATCCCGACTTTGCAAAGGCCTACATGAACAGGTCATATGTCGAGAACAGGATGGGCCGGATGAAGGCATCCAAGGCCGATTACGAAATCGCCAGAAAAAAGGTTGCGGAGTATGAGAGCAAGAATTCCAGAGGAGAAGCGGATTTCGCCGATACCACGCGCAAATACAGCTCCCTGCTGGCCCTTGACGCCGACTTTGCAAAGAAGGATTTCGACAACGAACTCCTCCAGCACCGCGACATCGACATCCGACTCAAGCCTCTGTTCAAGTTCAAGATCGCAGGCGACGAAAACGGCCCCGTGCAACCATTGCGCCGCGAATTCGACAATCCTCTGATAGAGCGCTTCATTTCTATGGTGCCTGTTCCGGTCACCCTTACAAACGAAGATATCCAGGCCGTCCGGCTTAGCAGAAGTCTCTCCAGCATCCTCGCAGGCGATACCAGCAGCGGGGCCAGGGGCACTGCTCTTACTCCGGCAGAAATCAGTTTCATCCAAGGTATCTACGAAGTGCAGAACAAGCAGTACAATGCCGCCCTGGCCTGCTTCGACAAGGCGGCCAGGACTGCAGAGGACTACGTATCGAAAGACAAGTTCTCCCGTTTCTACAAAGCTTTCTATCTTATGAACCGTGGGGTACTCAAGGCGGAAATGATTGACTTCATAGCCAGCATGGAGCGCAACGTGCAGACCCTCACGATGGATGACCAGGGAACAATACGGGCCCGGGTGAGCGACCGCATAGACCGCAACTACGACTATTCCGAAGCCATCGACGACATGAAGGAAGCAATACGTATTCTCCCGGACATCCCCTATCTCTATTTCAACCTGGGGAACCTTTACTGCCTTTCCGGACAGATGGTGGATGCAATAGGCAATTACGACCGTGCCATAGGCATCTATCCCTACCTGGGTGACGCATATTACAACCGCGGACTCGCGCTCATATTCATCAAGGATAAAGAAAAAGGCTGCATAGACCTTTCCCGCGCCGGAGAACTGGGCGTGGCAGATGCCTACAGCGTAATCTCCAAATACTGCAAATCAGATGATCAGCAATAAGATAGTATTCCAGTCTTTGTCCAGCGGCAGTTGCGGAAACTGCTATTTTCTCCATCTTGACGACGGAGAAGGAGGAGCAGGGATAGTGATCGATGCCGGAGTGAGCATGAGGCGCCTGAAGCAGGAACTGACCAAAAACGGATTCACCTACGACGACATCGACGCCGTGCTGATCACCCACGACCACATGGACCACATCCACAATCTTGGCCCCTACTGCAAGCGGCTGCTGAAACCGGTATGGATGACACGCAAACTCAGATCTTCGCTCGCAACCCACTGGATGACAGGCGAATATCTCACTCCGGTGGTGAAGCAGCTGCAGGATGGCGAGTGGTCGGAAATCGTGCCGGGCAAAGTGAGGGCACGCTACTTCATAGTGCCTCACGACGCCACCCAGACCGTCGGATACTGCATCGACCTTCATGGATATATCTTCGTGATAATGACCGACATAGGACGCATGACCGACGAAGCGATAGCCTATGCGCGGCAGGCATCCACGGTAGTGATCGAATCCAACTACGACCTCGACATGCTGCGCGGCGGCTCGTATCCGATAGAGCTTCAGAACCGCATCTGCAGCGGATTCGGGCATCTTTCGAACGAGGAGTGCGCCGATGCGATCAGGGATTTCCTGCATCCGGGGCTGTCCAATGTGTTCCTCTGCCATCTCAGCGAGAACAACAACACCCCCCACAAAGCCCTTGCCGCCAGCGCCCCTGTAGTGGAAGGCACCGGAATCAGGCTGCTGCCGCTTCCCAGACAAACGGCGTCTCCTATGTTCATATTGTAATTTTGATTATCTTTGTAAGATAATATGAAAGCATTCTGGAATATGCTGAGGCGCTATGTCAGCCCCTACAGCAAATATCTCGGAGGATCGGTGCTGATGAACGTGCTCAGCGCCGTATTCAATATTTTCTCCTTTGCCCTTATCATCCCTGTTCTCAGGATCATATTCCAGATGGACGATACTGTGTACGAATTCATCCCCTGGGGCACCGGAGATCTGATGAAAACCCTGGCGAACAACTTCAACTGGTTCGTCAGCCAGTACAATGTGGAGCACGGTCCTATCATTACCCTTATCAGCCTTTCGGCGGTAATGATCCTGATGACCGCCCTCAAGACCGCATGCTATTTCGGATCCACCGCAGTCATGGTGCCTCTTCGCACGGGCATCGTCAAGGACATGCGCATGGAAATCTACAACAAGATCCTTTCCCTGCCGCTTGGGTTCTTCTCCCAGGAACGGAAGGGCGACATCATAGCCCGCATGAGCGGAGATGTGCAGGAGGTGGAGAATTCCATCACGGGTTCACTGGACATGATCATCAAGAATCCTATCCTGATCATCATCTATCTGGGGACTCTCATAGCCATTTCCTGGAAACTGACCTTGTTCGTGCTGATTTTCGCACCTTTGATGATATGGCTGATGGGCGTGATCGGGCGTAATCTCAAGAAGAAATCCACTGAAGCCCAGGCACTTTGGAGCGATACCATGAGCCAGGTGGAAGAGACGCTCGGAGGTTTGAGAGTCATCAAGGCGTTCCTTGCAGAAAAGGTCATGAGCCTGCGTTTCGGAAAGGTCACGGATGCCATGAGGCGCAAGAATGCCAGGGTCGCCACCCGTCAGGCGCTGGCGCATCCTGTCAGCGAATTCCTCGGAACAGTGATGATATGCATCGTACTCTGCGTAGGCGGAGCCCTGATCGTGGGAGACAATTCATTCATCGACGCCCCCACCTTCATCTATTTCATGACCATCCTCTACAGCATCATACAGCCGATAAAAGACCTTTCAAAGGCCGCCTACAACATTCCAAAGGGTCTTGCTTCGATGGAGAGGATCGACCGCATACTCAACGCCCGCAATTCCATCAAAGATTCCGAGGGTGCCAAGGATATCGCATCGCTGGATGGGAGCATACGCTTCGAAGGAGTTGGTTTCAGCTACGACGGTTCCCGCCAGATACTGTCCGACATCAACCTCGATATTCCCAAGGGCAAGACCATCGCGATAGTAGGAGCTTCCGGAGGAGGCAAATCCACGCTGGTGGATCTTATTCCCCGCTTCTACGACGTTAATGAAGGGCGCATCACCCTGGACGGCACCGACATACGCGAATTCAAGCTCGAAAGCCTCAGGGCTCTGATGGGCAACGTCAACCAGGAGCCCATCCTCTTCAACGATACCATCTTCAACAACATAGCCTTCGGCGTTGAAGGAGCGACCGAGGAACAGGTGATCGAGGCGGCAAAGATTGCCAACGCCCACGAATTCATCATGGAGAAAGAGGAAGGATACCAGACAAACGTCGGCGACCGCGGTTGCAAGCTCAGCGGCGGACAGCGTCAGCGCATCAGCATTGCCAGGGCGATACTCAAGAATCCGCCCATCCTCATTCTTGACGAAGCTACGGCTGCCCTCGACACCGAGAGCGAACGTGCCGTACAGGAAGCCCTCGAGCGCCTTATGAACAACCGCACAACCATTGCCATCGCCCACCGCCTGAGTACTATCAAGGATGCCGACGAAATCATCGTGATCGACGAAGGAAGGATCGTGGAAAGGGGCAGGCACGACGAGTTGATCGCCTTGAACGGCTACTACCGCAAACTCAACGACATGCAGGCACTATGACGACACCAAAGACCATACTTGCAAGAATACTCTTTTTCGTGTACCTTGCAGCGATAGCTTTCCTGTGTTTCATGCACGTGGACAAACTTCCGGACATGCAGAAGTTCATTTTCGGCATCCCTGCCGACAAAGTCGCTCATTTCCTGATGTTCCTCCCCTTCCCCATTCTGGCATATATGGCTTATGACCATCTGACTAACAAGGTGAGCCATGCCGCCCTGTTCTCAATCGCTACTCTGCTGATGGGAGCGCTGATCGCATACGGCACCGAATACATTCAGGGCAAACTCCCCTACAGATCGATGGACATTACTGATTTCAAGGCAGATTTGCTTGCTCTTGCAATCAGCAGCATTTTCGTATTCATCATCGACATCACACACCTGAAAGTCAGAAAAAACTGAGATATGCTCCGCCGCTTGTCGATCGCAGCCGCATTACTGATTGCAGCAGTCACCCCCGCCAAAGCCCAGAAAGCCATTCTGGATGCTTTCAAGCCCGCCACCGATTCTATTACAGTGCTTGCAAAAGAGCACTTCGGGGTCAGGTCGTTCATCAAGCTCAACAAGGCCATGAAACGCGGAGACCTGCTGGACCTCTATTTTACCAAGGAACTGGGCGACTATCCCTGGCGCAACGCCGACCAGCAATGGTTCCGCACACAACTAAGGGAACAGTGGCCGGATGAGGTCAAAAGTTATAAACTGGGAGGCATTTGGTGTGAATCCGTGGCACTCGAAGACCTTCTGGACCCTGAAATAAGCTACAACGGAAACCCGCGCAACTATAAATTCCGGCCCGGGAAAGTGCCTCCCCGCACCGTTTTCATCGAAGAGATAGGAGCACAGAAATTCGACCAGGGCCTGAGCGGCAGGACCGTCGCCCTATGGCAGAGCCACGGACGCTTCTACGACAACGGAACCAGACTTTGGAGCTGGCAGAGATCCCCCAACTGGCGTACTACTGAGGACCTTTATACCCAAAGCTACGTACTCCCCTTCCTTATTCCCATGCTGGAAAGGGCCGGGGCCTACGTGCTCACTCCTCGCGAACGCGACACCAACCCGATCGAGGTCATCTGCGACAACAATCCCTACTTCCGAAGCCCGGGCCTGCCCGTGCGTACCCACGGAAGCTATAAGGAGAAGGGCAATTGGAAAGATGCAGGAGAGGGATTCGCCGACAAGAAGCAGGTATATGTGAACGAAGACAACCCCTTCACGATGGGCACAGCGCGCCAGATTGCCGCAGTAGGCGGCAAGGGCAACGCCAGCATACGTTGGAGCCCCGAACTCGAAGAGAACGGGCGCTACTGCGTCTACATCTCATACAAGAGTCTGCCCAACAGCAGCACATGCGCCAGATACACCGTAGTGCACAGAGGAGGAACCAGCGTTTTTGCCGTCAACCAGAAAATAGGCGGAGGCACCTGGATTTATCTGGGAGAATTCGATCTCGGCCCCGATTCCTACATCATGCTCGACAACGGGACTCCTGCCGGACGCAATCACAAGGGCGGCAGCGTGGTTACCGCCGATGCTGTCAAGATAGGCGGAGGCATAGGAAAGATAGCTCGCGGACGCGGCAAGGATACATCCACCTGGGAAATCTCCGACGTGCCGGCCTACCTGGAAGGAGCCATGTACTGGGAGCAGTGGGCAGGAATGCCCTACAAGCGCATCCATCAGTGGAACAACGACTACACCTGCGACTACGCCTCCCGCGGAGAGTGGGTGAAAATGATGAAGGACGACAAGGATCTTCCCATCGACATGTCGCTTGCCTTCCATACCGATGCAGGCGTGACCCCTAACGACTCTATCGTGGGCACCCTCTCTATCTATACACTCAAGGCGGATGGAAGCCGCAAGTTCACCAACGGCGACAACAGGGATGCCTGCCGTCTGCTTGCAGATTTTGTGCAGACACAGATTACAAACGACCTCCGCGCCGACTACGATTCCCTTTGGACAAGGCGGCAGATTTGGAACAGGTCTTATTCGGAATCCCGCACTACCGATGTGCCCGGCATGCTACTGGAACTACTTGCGCATCAGAACTTTGCAGACATGAAGTTCGGTCTCGATCCCGGTTTCCGCTTCGACGTGTGCCGATCTGTTTACAAGGGGATGCTGAAGTTCCTCGGCACCTACTATGGATTGACCTACAAGGTAGCTCCCCTGCCTGTAAACTCATTCTCCGCAGTATTCGGCCCTGAAGGCAAGGCACTTCTCAGCTGGGAGCCGACTCACGACACGCATGAACCCACTGCCGATCCGGATTCCTACATAGTATATACGAGAGTTGATGACGGCGCCTTCGACAACGGCAGGCCGGTGAAGGGCACTTCCGTGGAGATGCCTGTCGAAAAAGGGCATATCTACTCCTACAAGGTAGAGGCCTGCAATCGAGGCGGAAGGAGCTTTCCTTCGGAGATCCTGAGTTTGGGCATTGCTTCAGATGAGGCCAAGAAGGTTTTGGTTATCAACAATTTCGACAGAGTAAGCGCACCCTCGTGGTTTGATTCGGAGAAGTACGCCGGATTCGATGCCGCACGCGATGGAGGAGTTCCCTACATCAAGGACATCTCCTACGCCGGAGAAACATACGAATATCGCAGGGACGTGAAATATGTGAACAACACGGCACCCGGCTTCGGAGCCACCGATACCGACATGGCCGGTTTCCAGCCTGCAGGAAATACCTTCGACTACCCTGCCGTGCACGGACGTGCTTTGCTCGATCTAGGATTCAGCTTCTGCTCCACGAGCCGCAGCGCCTTCGAGAAGGCTGCTCCCGAGCAGTATTTCGCACTCGACATCATCTGTGGCAAGCAGGTAAGCACCTTGATCGGAAATGCTCGGAAAGGCCCAAGATTCCAGGTTTTCCCGGAAGCCTTCCGCAAGGCTGTAAGCGCCTCGGCATCGGCAGGATGCAATATCCTTATCTCCGGAGCGTACATTGCCACCGACGCATGGGATGAACTCTATCCCATAGGAGATACGGAATATCAGGAAGAAGCGCAGTTTTTCATACGCAACAAACTGGGTTACAGATGGGAAACTTCAAGAGGATCCGTCAATGGAAAGTTTACGTTTGACGGCAGTAATTACAGTTTCGCCCACGAGCTCAACGAGGACAGTTATTGCGTGGAAATGGCAGGAGCCATCAGGCCTGCCGGCAGCGACGGCCGCACCATTGCCCGCTACACCAACCGCACAGGAGCTGCCGTTCATACTTCCTTCGACAGCTATGCCGTAGTTGCATGGAGCTATCCTTTGGAGTTGACCGAATCGCAAGAATCACTTAAGATAATTATCGATAAATCATTGAAATACTTTAAATAACACTATGGAACAAACAAAATTCAGAATTGAATCCGACCTGATCGGAGAACTCGAAGTCCCCGCAGAAGCCTACTATGGCGTACAGACCCAGAGGGCTATCAACAACTACAAGATCTCCAATACCCACATGAGCGATTACCCTGAGTACATCATTGCGATGGCTTATGTGAAATGGGCGGCAGCGTCAGCCAATGCCGAACTCGGCGCTCTCGATCCCAAGATTGCCGATGCCATCTGCAAGGCCTGCAAGGAGATCGTCGAAGGCAAATTCCACGATCAGTTCCCTGTCGACATGATGCAGGGCGGTGCCGGAACATCCGTGAACATGAACGCCAATGAGGTTATTGCAAACAGGGCTCTTGAAATCATGGGGCACAAGAAGGGCGAATATCAGTTCTGCTCTCCCAACGACCACGTGAACTGTGCGCAGTCCACCAACGACGCCTACCCTACCGCCTTCCGTTACACCTTCGTGCGCATGAACAAGCATCTGGAAAAGGCTTTGAGCGACCTGATCGCTTCCTTCCGCGCAAAGGGAGAAGAATTCAAGGATATCCTCAAGATGGGGCGCACTCAGCTTCAGGATGCAGTTCCCATGACCTCCGGACAGGAGTTCAACGCATTTGCGAACAACCTTGAAGAAGAACTTGCGAATCTTGAGCGCAATGCCGTGCTGCTCAAAGAGATAAATATGGGAGGAACCGCTATCGGCACAGGCTTGAACGCCGTACCTGGCTTTGCAGAACTCTGCACCAAGCGCATGAGCGAACTTTGCGGCGACGAACTCATTTCCGCACCCGACCTCGTAGAAGCCACCCCCGATACCGGTGCTTATGTCAGCTATTCAGCTGCACTCAAGAGGCTTGCAATCAAACTGAGCAAAACCTGCAATGACCTCCGCCTGATGGCATCCGGCCCTCGCTGCGGTCTTCACGAGATCAATCTTCCCGCAATGGCTCCCGGTTCTTCGATCATGCCCGGCAAGGTGAACCCTGTCATCCCCGAGGTCACCAACCAGGTGTGTTTCAAGGTAATAGGTAACGATACCACGGTAGCGTTCGCCGCCGAGGCCGGCCAGCTTCAGCTCAACGTGATGGAGCCCGTTATCGCGGAATCTATCCTGGAAAGCATCACCTGGCTCACAAATGCCATGAATACGCTGCGCGAGAAGTGCATCAACGGAATTACCGTAAACAAGGAGCACTGCTATGAGATGGTAAAGAATTCAATCGGCATTGTAACCGCACTCAATCCCTATATTGGATACAAGAACAGCACTAAAGTGGCCAAAGAAGCCCTTGAAACTGGTGGAAGCGTGTACGACATCGTACTCGAGAAGGGACTCATGAGCAAGGAAGATCTCGATAAAGCCCTGGATCCCGTAGCCATGCTGCACGCTCATAAGCTTTAATACGACAAATGACATTGCATGATAGCCAGCTTCAATGCTGGCTATTTCTTTTTACTGCGCTGATACTCGTCCTGGGCGTCCTTGATGTTCTGAGGGATCGGCCTGCCCGTAATTTTCTCGATTGAAGCGAAACTTCCAAGGTCGTCCCACGGCCAGTCGGCAGGAATGCACCAGACATCGCGTGATTTTTCCATGACGGCATAGTCGATGGAGATCTTATCGCATGTAGGGAAAAGCCGGGCAAGTTCACTCTCTTCAGCCGAGGTGTAGAAGGAAGGAGAAAGCTCATCGAAAACCGCTGCGATCTGCGGAGCATGCGTGCGGATTTCTTTTTCTACGGTATCGGTATTCCAGACAAAAATTCCGGCATTCCAGAAATAATTTCCGGCCTCCAGATAACGTTTTGCCGTCTCGATGTCAGGTTTCTCCCTAAACGAAGCAACTTTAATTATATCCTGCTGATTTTCAGCGGATTTCATTTTGTCAATTGACGAAATTTCAATATAACCATAGCCAGTGTTAGGGTTGTCCGGGCGTATTCCCACACACACAATAGCCGATTTTTCCGAGGACGTAAAATCGAGTGCCTTTTTCATCGTAACTGCATGTAAATCAATAGATGAAACAAATGCGTCAGACGGGCTAACAATTATGTTACATCGGCCAAATCGGGCTTTTATCTTCCAAATTGCATAAGAAATACATGGAGCCGTGTTGCGAGGGACCGGTTCAGCAAGGATCTGATCGTCCGGAATGGTCGGAAGCTGCTCTTTTACCCAGTGGACATAGTCTTTGGTAGTGACCACCCAGATATGGGCGTCCGGATCCACTGCAAGGAAGCGCTCATAGGTCATCTGGATCAGAGTCTTGCCAGTACCAAGCAGGTCGAGGAACTGTTTTGGTTTATCGGCGGTGCTGAGCGGATACAGACGCGTCCCCTGCCCCCCTGCCATTATTACTATATGATTTGTCATAAGCATGTATTTGATTACAAAGATCGTATTTTTTTTAGTATATGCGAGAGCAAAAAAGTGAAAAATAATTTGGATTATTGAAAGCAAAGTTATACCTTTGCAATCCCAATTCGGAGACTCGTTAGCTCAGTTGGTAGAGCACAACACTTTTAATGTTGGGGTCTCGGGTTCGAGCCCCGAACGGGTCACAATCTTTGAAAGCATGCACCCTTAGCTCAGCTGGTAGAGCAACTGACTCTTAATCAGTGGGTCCAGGGTTCGAATCCCTGAGGGTGTACAAAGAAAAAGGCTTGCAAGACTGCAAGCCTTTTTCCGTTTATGGCTGATCTCAGTCTGTCCAAAGACTGGAATAAGCATCGGAAGGCATGCGCCAGTCCCCTCTCGGTGACAATGATACGCTTCCCACTTTAGGCCCGTCCGGCATGCAATTCCGTTTGAATTGCTGGCTGAAGAAGCGCCGGCAGAAGGTCTTGAACCATTTTAAGATGGTAGCCTCATCGTAACGGCCTGCAAATGCCTTGCAGGCAAGGAACATTACCTTTTCGGGGGTAAAGCCCCAGCGCATGACATTGTAGAGGAAGAAATCATGCAATTCATAAGGACCGACCACATCTTCCGTAACCTGAAGAATGGTTCCGTCGGCCGCTGCAGGCAGAAGTTCAGGGGAAATAGGAGTGTCCACAATGTCGCTGAGCACGTCCTGTGCACCGTCAAAATGCTCCGAGGCGGCAAAAGCGACCAGAGTTCGTACCAAGGTCTTGGGAATGGAGCCATTCACGCCATACATGGACATGTGGTCGCCATTGTAAGTACACCAGCCAAGAGCAAGTTCCGAAAGGTCTCCTGTGCCGACGACGATTCCTCCTTCCTGTCCGGCCACATCCATCAGGATCTGCGTACGCTCACGTGCCTGGGCGTTCTCGTATGTGGTGTCGTGAACATTGAGAGGATGGCTGATATCGTCGAGATGCCTGGTTACCGAGGGCACAATGGAGATTTCCCTGGAACTGATGCCCAATTTCTCCATAAGTATCCCGGCGTTGCCCTTGGTTCGGCTGGTGGTGCCGAATCCGGGCATGGTAATACCGATTACGCCTTTACGGTCCAGTCCAAGTTTGTCGAACGCGAGAACCGTCACCAGAAGGGCCAGCGTTGAGTCCAGACCACCTGAGATACCGATCACGGCCTTCTTGCAACCAATATGCTCGAGTCTGGTGCATAGCGAGAGCACCTGGATCGAAAGTATCTCCCTGCACCGCTGTGCGAGTGTATCTGCAGACGGCACAAATGGATGCGCTTCTACCGACCTAAGCAATTTCGCATTGAAATCAGTCGGGAAGGCAGCACCTCCGTTTACGCAAGCGTATGACTCCGCCCTTCTGGATGCAGCATCGCGGAAATTAGGAGACTTCGCCCTGGATGAATTCAGTTTTTCAACATCGACATCGGCATAGATGGCGCTGGATTCCCTAAGGAAACGTTCGTTCTCTGCCAGCAGCACACCATTCTCATAAATCACGCTTGATCCGGCCCAGACCAGATCCGAAGTAGATTCACCATATCCGCAACTGCTATACACATACGCAGCGTTAAGCCTTGCTGATGTGGAAGATACGAGCATCTTCCTATAGTCGTGCTTGAGGATGGCTTCGTTCGAAGCGGAAAGGTTGATTATAATATTCGCCCCGGCCAGTGCAGCATAGGTGCAAGGAGGCACAGGAACCCAAAGATCCTGACATACCTCGACTCCTACAACGGCCTTTCCAACACTGAATAACTGCTTGGTACTCAAGCGCACGGTCTGCCCTGCATAAACCAGTTCTTTATCTACATTGACACCGCTTTCGAACCAGCGCATCTCATAGAACTCGGCCGAATTGGGCAGATATGTCTTGGGGACGAGGCCGAGTATCTTCCCTCCCTTGATGAGTACCGCGCAGTTGTAAAGCCGTCCGGCGCATAAAACAGGAGCACCCACTGCTATCAGGGTTCCGCTGTGAATGCCTGCTGCGGCGATTTCTTCCACGGCCCTCTCCGCCCCGTCAAGAAGCGTTTTCTGACCGAAAAGATCTCCGCAGCTGTAACCGGTGACACAAAGCTCGGGGAAACCCGCCACCGAACACTCTGCAGCGGCAGCTTCGCCCGCCAGCCTTATAATTTCGGCCGTATTGCGGACCGTGTCCGCCAAATATACTCTCGGCATGATCGCTGCAACGCGAACAAAGCCGAAATCCTTATTATCAAGTACTTTCATAAACTAGTTCTTAATTCTCACAAATTTAATTATTTTTGTACACTTAAACGAAAAACCTGACCGATGAACAGAGAAGAAATTCAAAAAATCATTCCCCACAGAGCTCCAATGCTCCTCGTGGACGAAACCAACCTTTTCGAAGACGGACACGTAGAATCCAAATTCACCATTCCTCAAGACGCATGGTTCGTGCAGGGGCACTTCCCGGGATATCCCGTCGTGCCAGGAGTCATCATGTGCGAAATCATGGCGCAGGGCAGCGTACTGCTGATACCCAGAGAGTATCTTGAGGTCAATACTGCCATGTATGCCGGCCTGGACGGCATTAAATTCAAGAATTCCGCATTTCCCGGCGATACCGTGGAAGTAACTTCCAAACTCGTGGATCTCCGTCCTCCGCTCGTGGTAGTGGATTCCATGGCCAAGGTCAATGGGAAACTCTGCACCAAAGGAACTCTCAAGTTCTTTCTTGTGCCAAAGGAAAACCTAAAGGGAATTGAATAGATGGACGCCCCTATCGTAGAACAGAACCTTGTCATCAACAGTTACGAATCCGACCTTAACGCAAACATCAAGGCCGTCAGCCTGCAGAATCTGCTGCAAGAAGTTGCATACAGGGGTTCGGAGTTCTGCCATTGCGGACCTTCGGAAATGAACCGCCGAGGCATCTTCTGGGCGCTGAACCGCATTCATTTCCATATATACGATTATCCGAGATGGGAAGATCATGTCGTGCTTCAGACATGGTCCCGCGGACAGGTCGGGCCCTTGTGGCACAGGAATTTCAGGATGCTCCGACCGGACCGGAAAGGAGAACCTATGGTGCTGGGCACATCTGCATGGACAGTCGTAGACCTGAATGAACGGAGTATTTTCCGCGGAGACCTTGGGTTCGACAGCGCATTCCACCATTCCGAGGACACACTCCCCTTCTGCTCGAAAATAATCGTGCCGAAAGGCCTGGAAGCCATCCCCTCCGGCTCGCACCAGGTCCAATGGTCAGATCTGGACACCAACGGGCATGCGAACAACTGCGCCTACACCCAGTGGGTACTGGACCTGCTTCCCTTCGATTACATGAAAACGCATCGTGTGAGAGACGTTCAGGTCAATTACCACCACGAGGTGCATTATGGCGAGAACGTGGATTTCTTTATAAGCCGCACAGACAACACGTGGTACATCACCGGCAAGGCCGGCGATCTTCTGTGTTTCGTCGAGAAGCTGGAATTCGATTAATACTCGAGCGCTTCAGCCAAGATTTCAACAGGATTGAGCACGGTTTTTCCCGTGCTCATTTCTATTTGCCACTTGCAGGTTTCGCAGTCCGTGGCCACCACATCGGCTCCGGAGGACTCGATGTCGGAGAAAAGCTTGCCGCCTATTTCCTGAGACCACTCATAGTTCTCTTTCTTGAAACCGAAAGTGCCAGCGATTCCACAGCAGTTCTGATCGAGAACGGTCAGTTCCAAGCCGGGTATCATTTGAAGCATTGCGATGGAATAAACCTGCCAACCCATTTTCTGCATGTGGCAGGCCGTATGATAAACCACCTTCATTCTGAAGTCTTTACGGAACTTCAGCTTCACTTCTCCTTCAGATATCTTTTCGTAGAGCCATTTTGTCGCCAGCATGAGTGAATCACGGACATCCTCATTCCTCAGTCCGAGCACGTCGGCATATTCGTCGC
Source organism: uncultured Bacteroidales bacterium (assembly GCA_946616385.1). Lineage (GTDB taxonomy): Bacteria > Bacteroidota > Bacteroidia > Bacteroidales > UBA932 > Cryptobacteroides. Next base: position 27,638 of record CAMOIZ010000002.1, read on the forward strand.
GCATGGTAAAAGTGCAAGTTGACGAGGTGGTCAGCACTTGTTCCCCGGCAGCGACTGCCTTTCGCATCGAAGCGAGATTCACTTCACCCTGACTGCGGGCCTTGTCGGCAAAACCGTTGCTCATGAGTGCCACGCCGCAACATTTTTCCTTCTCGAGCTTATGCACGCCGTAGCCCGCCGCATTCATCAGTTTCACAAAGGCCTTGCCGAGTTCAGGATAATTGTAATTGACGTAGCAGCCATGGAAATAAGACACATACTTGTCGAAGCCGCTTTGGTCTTGTTTACGGAACCAGGAGCTGAATTTCCTTGAACTGTAGGCAGGGAAAGTGCGGTTTTTGTGAACACCGAGCACCCCGTGCATTACGGCCTTCACCGGTTTCATTTTAAGAACCCCGTTCACTACCGGCGCAATAGGAGAAGCCACGCTTCCCACGAGGTCGGTGGAGGCAAGTGCCCAGTCGCGCAGGCCGTTGCGACCGCGAATATGGGCCTGGGAGCCATATTTGATGCGTGCAGACTGTATCATGTCGCCGATGTGAACATCCGAAGGACACGCAACCTCGCATCGCTTGCAATTCAGGCAGTATTTCAGGGCATAGTCGAAGAATGCCGGATCCTTAAGACGGTAGCGTTCCCCGTCCGGGCCGGCCTTCTTGGGGCCGGGATACGCAGGATTCACCTCCATCATGGGGCACACCAACGTGCAAAGGTTGCACTTCAGGCATTGTTCAAGATTATTCATAGTTTACCAAGATCAGATTGAGGATATCCTTCCGCCACAATCTCTCCTACAGCAAGCAGGTTGCCCACAACGGCTCCGCCTGCAAGCACAAAACCGTCCGGAGAAGTCTTTACTCCGTATTTCATGAACGGCTGCGGCTTATTGAAATCGGGATCGTACCATTTGCTGCGGTCCGGATCATATTCAACATCAGCTCCGAACACCGGCTCCCATATATGCTCTTTGTCGGACAGCAAGCCTCGGGAGAAGAATTTGCCCGTTGCCAGTACAAACCGGTCGGCCTGCAGCGCATCATCGCCCAGATTCCGGGTATGCACTGATTTCACCCGCCCGTCTTCGATCAAGGCGCCTACGGCACGATCGCCACGAAGGACGGTCACGCCTCTGCGCTGGAGTTCCGCCAGCCGGGCATAAGGCGTAGCGGATCCGCTCACGGAAAGAGAAAGACCTTCCGACACGATGGCCACCTTCAGGCCGGAATCGCAAAGTTGTGCAGCGGCCGAACATCCTGCCCAGCCGCCTCCTATTATCACGACATCAAATTTCATTGCCATCGACTTTATGCATATATTCGGCTTCGCGCAAGGTGTCTCCCCAAAGCACAGGAGTCATGCCTTTCCAACGTTCCTGCCTGTATTCATATACAAGTTCATCTGCGGATGCCTCCACATACTCCGCGAGCACGCGAGCCACTTTACGGATGCAGAAAGAGCCCTGGCAGGTGCCCATTCCGATACGGGTATGCCTGCGCAGATCGGAGATATTCCTGACACCGAAGTTCTTCACGGCATATTCGATCTCGGCCCTCGTAACATTCTCACACTCACAGAGAATCTCTCCGCCTTTCTCAAAATCCATCTTGCCGATCTCGGTGCCATGCCTTCCTATGGCCGCCCTTTTGTTGAACGGGTCCTTGAATCCGGGTTTCCTGCCTTCGGAGCCCGGCAGAGGCCGATTTGCCGTCTCGCAGACAGCAGTTGAACCGAGTTTGCGGCAGATCAGGTCCGTCGCCATCTCCGCCATCAGACGGGCAGTGGTAAGTTTTCCTCCCGTAATTGTGATGAGTCCGGGCACACCGTCGCGCTCCTCGTGGTCGAGCAGCACTATGCCGCGGCTCACGTTGCGCCCGTCTCCGGCAGGATCGGCCACAACCAGAGGACGCACTCCGGCATAGGCGCGTATTATGCGCGTACGGGCAAGAGAAGGCACCAGCTTCTCTCCTTCCCGCATCAGCAGATCCACCTCGGCGGGAGTGGCGTGCATGTCGTCGCATGCGTCCATGGGGACTTTGTCGGAAGTGGTACCAAGTACGCTCACCACATCCCCGGGCACAAGTATATCGGCATTGGCAGGTTTTCGGCAGCGGTTGATCACCATGTTCGCAACCCTGTGTCCATATATCACAAGGGCCCCCTTGCTGGGCATCATGCCAATCCTGACTCCGGCAGCGGCTGCAATATCCGCAGTCCATATTCCTGCTGCCAAAACCACCTCTTTGGCACGCAGTACATCGCCTTTCGAGGTCTTCACACCAACCACGCGCCCATCTTCCTTTACCAGAGAAGCCACCGCGGTGAATTTAAGGATCTCCGCGCCATGCCTCTGGGCGTCGAGAATATGGGCGTCTACCAGACGGAAAGGATCCACCGCAGCATCGGGCACTTTTACGGCACCGATAATCGCCGGATTGATTGCCGGCTCCATCCTAAGTGCCTCGGCAGGATCTATGGCCTGAGCGTCGATTCCGGCTTCCCTGCATTTGGCAATGAAATTTGCCTGATAATCCAGGCCATCTTCCGGAAGAGAAATGAAAAGACCATCCGTCGGTTCCACGCAGTTGGAAGCTATGCGGCGCAGGATGCGGTTCTCGCGTATGCATTCTTCGGCTCCTTCCCTGTCGGTCACTGCGTAGCGTGCGCCGCTGTGAAGCAGGCCGTGATTGCGTCCCGATGCTCCGTCGCAGATATCCCCGCGCTCTATCAGAAGCGACGAGAGACCGCGCAACGCACAGTCTCTCAACGTGGCGGCGCCAGTGATGCCACCGCCTATTATGATAACATCATATTCTTTCTGCATTCAGTTATCTCCCCTTGTACATGTCGTCGTAATACTTCTGGTAGTCACCGGAAGTTACGTTGTCCATCCACTCCTGATTGTCGAGATACCAACGGACGGTCTTCTCGATGCCTTCCTCGAACTGGAGACTGGGCTCCCATCCAAGTTCGCGCTGGAGTTTTGAGGAATCGATCGCATATCGGAGATCATGCCCGGCGCGGTCGGTTACGTATGTGATCAGATCCATATCGGCGCCTTCCGGACGTCCGAGCAAGCGGTCCACAGTGGCAATCAGCACCTTTATGATGTCTATGTTTTTCCACTCGTTGAAACCGCCGATATTGTAGGTATCCCCCACCTTGCCCTCATTGAAGATCAGGTCGATCGCGCGGGCATGGTCTTCAACATACAGCCAGTCGCGCACATTCTCGCCCTTTCCGTAGACCGGAAGGGGTTTGCGGTGACGTATATTGTTGATGAACAGAGGAATAAGCTTCTCGGGGAACTGATAAGGGCCGTAATTATTAGAGCAGTTCGTAACGATTGTAGGCATTCCGTAGGTGTCGTGGAATGCGCGTACGAAATGGTCGGAAGAAGCCTTGGCGGCACTGTACGGGCTGTGCGGCTGATACTTGAGGTCTTCCGTAAAGAACTTCTCGCCATAGGCAAGATGGTGTTTTCCGGAGGAAGCCTTGGTCGTGAACGGAGGTTCGAGTCCTTCGGGATGAGTCATTTCGAGAGCTCCGTAAACCTCATCCGTGGAGATGTGATAGAAACGTTTTCCCTCGTACTTTTCCGGCAGGCTTTCCCAATAGAGTTTCGCCGCCTGAAGCATGCTGAGGGTACCCATCACGTTCGTACGGGCGAAAGTGAACGGGTCCTTTATGCTGCGGTCCACATGGCTCTCGGCTGCGAGATGGATCACTCCGTCAACCTTTTCTTCCTGCATCAGGGCGTAAATAGTATCGAAGTCGCAGATGTCCGCCTTTACGAAGCGATAATTGGGAGCGTTCTCGATATCCTTGAGATTTGCCAGATTCCCGGCATAAGTCAGTTTGTCGACATTGATAATCCTGCAGTCAGGATATTTGTTCACGAAAAGACGCACGACATGGCTTCCGATGAAACCTGCGCCGCCAGTGATGATTACTGCCTTGTGATTCATTCCAAATTGGTTAAGTTTCCACAAATATAACTAATAATTCCCGACGTTCAAAAAATCATTCTTTACTCAGGCCGCTCACCTTCCTTGTCTGATACAGTTCATATGAGTTCACGAGATTGTGCCAGATCGCATACAGTCCGCCGGCTACCGACGTAACGGGCGTCATATAATTGAATCCGAGCCAGATGATGAAACCGGTGTTCTTCTGGCCAAGGGCCTGCCCGGCGGTGATCGATTCGGATCGCCCGTAACGCCGCGCAACGCGCCTGCCCAGCCAGAACTGGAAAATACAGCATATCAAGGAGACAAGGGCAATCCCCAGCACAACGACAAGCCCTATATGACTGCCCACAAGGGCCCCTGTAGCAAGCGATATGGCAAAGGTGAGCCCGAAAGCCCAGACATAGAATGCCCATCCTGCGTAACGGGCCAGCCAACGCTGGAGGCCGGGGAAGAAATACCGGATGAACCATGCAAGGAGACAGGGAAGCACGAGTATGGAGAACACTCTCCTTATTATTGCGAAGAAATATGAAAAAAAGCCGACCTCGACAGTAGGATGCACCAAAGGAATCATCAGCGGTATCAGAAGGGATGCCAGCAGGTCTGCAAGCACTGTATATGTCATTATTCCGGGCAGGCTTCCACCTATTTTGGATGTAATGACTCCGGCAGCTGCAGCAGTCGGACAGATGAAGCATAGCATTGCGCACTCGGTGAGAATCCGCCCTCCCCCGTCCGGAAGGCCGGTCGCAATGAAAGCGAAGGCCGCAAACAACACGGCCTGCACCGCTATCAGCTCAAAATGCCATTTGTGAAAATGAAGGTCCGACGGCGCGACGACATTCAACTGCAGAAAGAGCATCACACTGATCAGGACGGGCTGCACCTTGCGGGCAATGTTCATATAGCCGGTTTCGCTGAAAGACGGCACGTAATGAAGTATAAGGTAAATAGCCGCTCCGGTCGTCATTGCGATAGGCAGCATCCAGTCTTTGAGGAATCTTATCTCTTTCTCCAGCATTATGGGCGCAAATTTACAAAAACTGCCATTATTCTGGATTAATATTTGCATAATAAAAAAATATATTTACCTTTGCAGTGTAATAGTAGACTAATACACTATGTTTTTTAAGAATTCCCCCATCAAATGGTTGTCGGTGGCACTTGCTCTGGCACTCCCCTGCTTTACGGCGAATGCCCAGAACATAATCACCGGAAAAGTGATCGACAATACGAGCCTCGCACCCGAACCGGGAGCCGTGATCCAACTTTTCGAAGGCAGCGACACCAACGATAACATGAAAGGCTATGCCATCAGCGATTC
>CAMOIZ010000003.1 GCA_946616385.1 uncultured Bacteroidales bacterium
TCAAGCACTTCCGAAAACCGTAAGTGCTTGATTATTAATGGTCTGGATGAAAGGACTTGAACCTTCGACCTCCTGGTCCCTAACCAGGTGCGCTACCAACTGCGCCACATCCAGAATTTGGGATTGCAAAGATAGTCATTTTTTTTGTATCTTTACCCCTCGATGAAAAAAAATAATTTATTTCTGCTTTATTTTTCAGCCGCGCTGATGTTAACCATTCAGTCGTGCAGGCAGGAGGACGGCCCAGATACTCCGGTGGACGTGCCAGAAGAGCTTTCCGAAGATCAGATTCTGCAGCTCGTGCGTACGGACCAGATCAATACCGCCTATTATAAAGATATCTTTCTGGACGGCGGCTGCGAACTCAATCCCGGCATCAAGGCAAACGGAGTCGTCATCAACGGCAGACTTCCCTATGCCCTGCGCAATACCGGAATTACCGACTCGGAGTATTTCCTTTCAACCGTTAACGACGTAGGCGACGGCTACACCGAAAGCGACAGGAGCATCCAGGCTGAACTGTTCTCCGGAACCGAGGAAGACCTCAACGGTGTTCTCCTCTACCCCGACGGCGAGCCTCGTTTCAGATTGTTCTACTGCTTCGGAGGGCATTCCGGCCCCCACGGGCGTACACTGGGCGAATCCGGGCGCAGGAATGTGCGAACTTTCTACAAAAACGGCGGATCCTACGTAGGATCATGTGCAGGAGCATATCTTGCCGGCAAATTCGCAAGCGGGGATGTATCCAGCTATTTCAATATCTGGGAGAACGGCAACATGAAAGGCACGGGAGTAGGCAACTCCAGCATAGATATCGAGTTCTGCTCCGACATATTCGAGAATTACTACGGTCCGCTCAACAAGACTACGATCAGCGGTGTGCGGCACAATGGCGGCGGCTACATGGATGTGAACCAGGCTCCGATTGGCACCGAGGTAATAGCCCTTTTCCGTAACGAGAAGGGAAAAGATTCCTCAAAGCGCGGTTTCTATGGACAGCCAGCAATCTGGGCATACAAAGCTTCTGAAACCAGCGGACGACTGGTGGTCACCGGATCGCATCCGGAAGATGCAGCTTCGGGCGACATCCTCAATCTGACTTCTTCAATGTTCAAATATGCCTGGGACGGAAGCGGCATCGTAAAGGTCAAGGCGGTTCTCAGGAATGGAGACCTCATCCCCATGAATCCTGGAATCGGCGATCTTCAATGCCATCATTTCGTCGTGCACCTCAACCGGGATGTGAAGAATCTCGTCGTAGAGCTTCAGGGATCCGGAGATTATGATCTTGAACTGTACCTTAAAAAAGACAACTTTGCCTTCCCTTTAAATGATCCGGATTTCGAATCATCAGGCCCAGGAAACAGACAGACCATCTCTACCGGCCCGCTGGAAAAGGGTTTATGGTATGTCACCGTACGCTGTGCCACCACCGTCGAGTCGCAGGAGATAGTCACTGACGCCCAACGCGGTCTTGGCAGGCATTTTGTTTACAGTGGAAAAACCGGAGTCCTGAACGGAGTTCCTTACAACATTACAGCTACTTGGGAATAATTTATTGACTCTTTATATGAGACGTTTGTTTTTCTGCGCGTGCATGGCCACGCTCACGATCCTGTCTGCATCAGCCGCGGACAAGGGCTTCCTCAAAGGGAAACTGCTGAAAATCGACATGAAAGAAGTGATTGCAGAGAGGGGAGGCAGCTCCTTCAATGTATCGCTGGGTGGGCTCGATTTCAGTTCATCCGTATCGCTCCTCGACATGGAAAGGGCGCTGGACAAGGCAGCCGGCGACAGCAAAATTGCAGCAGTCTACATCAACACCGACCATTTCGGAGCCGGCATGGCTGCGAGCGAAGAAATCCGCAACTATCTGCTCCAATTAAGCAAGGCAGGCAAACCGGTAATCGCATACGGCGCTTCTTTGGACAATTCATCCTATTACATGGCATCAGCGGCCGACAGGGTTTTCCTGCATCCCCAGGGAGGCGGTTCCCTCACTGGCATGAGCAGCACCCAGCCATTCGTCAAGGACCTCCTCGACACCCTTGGAGTTGAAGTGCAGCTTATACGCCACGGAAAATTCAAATCGGCAGGCGAGATGTATATCCGCAACGACATCTCCCCGGAAAACCGCGAGCAGTATGAAACCATGCTGGGCTCGATCTGGAGCACCATTGCGGAAGAGATAGCAGCGTCCCGCGGAATCAAGGTCGAAGACCTGAACGCATGGGTCGACAATCTTGCGTTGAGCACTGCAAAGACCTGGGTTGACAAAGGACTGGTGGACGGGCTGAAGTACCGCGATGAAATGGAAGAATACCTCTGCCACCTCTTCGGCACCACCGAAGTATCGGAAGTCAAGGTTCAGGATATAAAGGAATACATCGGAGACCTCAAGAAGGGGCCTGCAAAGAAGAAGATCGCCGTCCTCTATGCCGATGGTGAAATCGTCCGCTCCGGCGGCGGCATCGTGGGAGAATCGCTTTCACGCACGATCGCCAAGGTCCGTGCAGACTCCACCGTCAAGGCTGTGGTCTTCCGCGTAAACTCTCCCGGAGGGGAAGTTGTCGCCGCAGACATGATACGCCGCGAGATCGAGCTTCTCGGCAAGGTCAAACCTGTAGTCGCAAGTTATGGCGCTTACGCCGCTTCCGGCGGATATCTGATCTCGGCCGGATGCAGCAAGATCTTTACCGACAACACCACTCTGACAGGTTCCATCGGCGTATTCGGCATGGTTCCCAGTCTCGGTAAGGCCATACGCAAGAATCTGCATGTCAATATGGTGAACATAGGCACCCATGAGCACAGTTCGATGGGCTCCGGCATGCAGCCGCTGACTCCCGAAGAGGAAGCCTGGTATCAGGAAGAGATCGAGGGCATCTACGACACTTTCGTGACAGTGGTTTCCGAAGGCCGTTCAATGTCGAAGGAAGCTGTCGACGAAATAGCGCAGGGGCGCGTGTGGGCAGGAAAAGATGCTTTGAAGATCGGACTCTGCGATGAGAAGAACTCCTTGCTCGGAGCCATCAAGTACATAGCCGAAAAGGCGAAGCTGAATGATTACCGCATCGCCGTTTATCCCGAAAAGAAGAGCATGCTCCGGGAATTGAGAGAGGGCGACAGCAACAAGAAAGACGATCCCCTCGTAAATATCAAGAGCCGTCTGGTTCCGGGATTCAAGGCAATGGCCATCATGCCCTATATCACCATCGACACCGTTAAATCCAGCAAATAATGAAAAAGTATATACTCAGCATTTTCCTTCTAGGCCTGGCATCCTTCGGCATGTCTGCCCAGAACGACACTACAAGCACCGCAGCCAAAGACAGGCTCGCGGAAATTGAAAACATGAGCGTTGAAATCAAGAAGCACAAATCTGCAAAAAGCAAGAATGACGTTTTTGAAATCAATGCGCTTTCCCACATAGGATACGGCAGGCATAAAGTCGACGGAGACGCCTTCCGGAGCAAGTTCGGTCAGTCCTACGAATTGTTTGTCAACGTTTTCGACCTGAGCATCAACCCTGCCAGATGGCTTTCGTTCAACGTCGGTGCAGATCTGAAATGGGACAGGTACATTTCCAAGAGCACCATGTTCACTGTTGGAGACGACGGAGCTTTCAGCAGCGTTGCCGGCGGAGTCTCAAACCTCAAATCACGTATTTGCACTTTCGGTATAGGCATACCGGCCACGGTGTCATTGCATTTTGGCAGCACCAGCCTGCGCTTGGGCGCGGAAGGGACCTTCAACCTCAACCGCTACAACAAAGCGAAGTCCGCCTACACTATCGACGATACAGACTTCACCAGGCTCACAAAAGGCGGCAAGGTGGAGAACTTCCGTTATGCGTATCTCGCTGTCATCGACTTCGACGGACTGGGCATCTATTACAAATACTGCCCGAAATCGTTGATCCCGGGCAGCAATATGATAGAGAAATATCAGACTATAGGTATCGTTCTCTCGATGTAGTCTACCTGATTTTGATCAGGCCCATTTCGAGTCCCCAGCATCCGTCGGTGATGATGGGGATTTTCTTTCCCCCTGCATCCTTGACATAGATAAGGCCGTCGACGAAAGTGTGGGTATGGCCACCGACAATCAGGTCGAGTCCTTTGGTCTGAGGAACTACTTCCTGATCGACATCATAGCCAAGATGGCTGAGAAGGATGATGAAAGTGCATTTTTCCTCCTTGCGCAACTTCGCAGCCCACTTGTTGATTACCTCGACGTTGTCGAGCTGGCGGATTCGCTGGGCGGTCGGCGCGGCCACCATAGTGGCAATATCAGACTCCATCCCTATCAAACCTATGCGCATGCCGCCACGCTCAATGACAGCGGTCGGAGTGATGTACTGCTGAAGGATGTCCGGAAATTCGCAGTTGGCGCAGACGACGGGACACTCGATCTTGCTGAGACGGTCGGCCAGGCTCTCCACTCCTTCGTCCAATTCGTGGTTTCCGAGCGTGATACAGTCATAACCAAGCGCATTGATCATCTTCGGTTCGAGAGATCCGCCGAGTTCGCTGTGATATGATGTTCCCTGATTGAAATCTCCTGCATGTATCATCAGGACCTTATCCGCAGGATATTTGGCGCGGATGCTGTCGACGAAAGCCGCACGTTCGATAATTCCTCCCCGTCCGTCGGCATCGCCGCCACGTACCGGGTCGAAGTGACTGTGCGTGTCGTTAGTATGGATGATCACGAGTCTGGGCTGGCATGCCGCAGCCGCGATGCAAATCGCAATGATGGAAATAATCTTCTTCATGGTCTAGTCCTCCTGAATCAAAACGCGTCCGTCGGTAAAATACTCCAGCGCCTTGCCCTGGGCCGTCATCTCACGGATGTCGGCAAGGATCGCATCGCCGATCTTGACGTCAGTAATGATATAGTCACTGGCTCCTCGGGCGATCTTGTAGCCGTCACCGCCGTCGAGAAGGAAGTCGATGGTCGCCACCCCGTAGAGCTTGTCGTCATTCAGGGCCTCTCCCCCGACTTCGGCGCTGACCAGTTTCTTGCCCTTGATCACAAGCCTTGCACCGGATACGCACTGCACGCCATGTTCAGCCATGTATTCGAAGATTCCACGAAGCTCGGTGCCGGGAATCTGGACATAGCAAAGATAATTTGCGAAAGGAAGCATGGATACGATATCGTCCAGAAGAACGTCTCCTTTTGCAATATCGACCCTGATGCCACCCATATTGGTTATGGCGACATCGACCTTGCGTCCGGTAGGTGCAGCTATCTTCTCCACATCGGCAAACAGCCTGTCGACGATGAAATTGCCCAGAGTGCTCTCAGGCCTGTTTTTGATCATCGCTTCGGGAGCATACGCGACCACCTCCTTGAGACGGGCCATTTCGGGTTGCACGCCGATCAACAGTTCCGCGACTGCAGGTGTAGCACCGCCTTCGAACACTTTTCCGTTGGGAGCGGTGTAGACACCGTTCTCGACCACTCCGAGTGCTTCAGCTACGTTTGATGCGCTCGGGACCGTCACGCCGGTGCGGTGTCCGTCAATATTGAATTTCTCCCATTTGAAAGAATGCGAGCAGGAACAAAGGACTGCTGCCGCCGCACAAATGAATACTACTTTTGCTTTAACCATTTCCAAAGATCTTTCCAACTTGATTTCTTGCCGAACATGAGGATTCCGGCCTTGTAAATCTTGGCGGACGCCCACGCCATGACCACGAATGTCGCAAACAGCAGCACTATGGACAGCGCTATCTCCCAGAATGCTACTCCGTAAGGGATGCGGGCCAGCATGACGATAGGCGAAGTAAAAGGAATCATCGAGCCCCAGAACACGACTCCGCTGTCGGGATTCTTGAATGCGAAGAACACGATGAAGAAAGCCAGCATCAGAGGAATTGTGACAGGCAGCTGAAGCTGCTGTGAGTCGGCTTCGTTCTCCACGGCTGATCCGATTGCCGCATACATCGATGCATACAGCAGGTAACCCAAGACGAAGAAAACGAGGAAACACACGATAAGCGTGCCCCAAGGGATGTGCGAGAGAGTGGTGAGAATCACCGACATTTCGCTGTTCTGCACGGCGGACATGTCTACTCCGGCCATACCCGACTGGGCCATCTCCATCATTTCGGGAGAAGATACCATGCTGCCGAATCCGAAGATTGCGCTGGCTCCGAGGACAAGGACAAGGGTAAGCGCTATCCAGAGCACGAACTGGGTAAGTGCCACAAGCGCTATACCGATAATCTTTCCGAACATCAGTTCGGTGGCCTTCACGCTTGAAACCAGGACCTCGACCACGCGGGAACTCTTCTCTTCGATCACCGAAGACATGACTGCACCTCCGAACAGGGCGATAAACATGTAGATGAGCATTCCGAGAAGCATCGAAACGATCATGTATATACCGGATTCAGAGACGGTTGCATTGCCGCTGTCGTCGAGGGTGAACTCGTTGAGACGGACATCCGCCTTCACATCCTTCATGATCTTGTCGAGGCCTTCGATGCCATATTCGCCAATCCTGTACTGTTCGACAGCCTTGGCGGCCTTCGACCTGATGCCTTCGCTGAAATCCACCCCGGCGGGTTTCTTGCTGAAGGTCTGTACGCTCACGTTCTTAGTCGAATCGAGTGCGGAGACAAGCACCAGGACGTCGAATCCACGTTCCTTCAGTTCATTCTTGAAAGCATCCGGATCCTCTCCGGTGCAGTCGGTGAACGTGGCGGCTTCGCTGTCTTCGAAATAAGGCATGACTATGCCGGAATTGTCGATCACCGCAACCTTCTGGCTCTTTTCCTTTACGCCCAGCATCAGCAGAGAAGGCAGGATACAGATGGCGGCAAAAAGCACCGGCACCACAAAGGTCGTGACGAGAAAACTCTTTTTCTTTACCCTGTTGAGGTATTCGCGGGTAATGACTATACCTGTTTTATGCAGATTCATTCTGAGAGGCCTCCCCACCAGTTACCAGTTTGATGAAAATATCGTTCATGCGGGGCATCAGTTCCTTGTATGAATTTACCGTGACTCCCCTGTCAATGTATTTCTGCAGCACGTCGTTGCCTGCTTTTTCACGCGAGACAACCTCGGTGTGGCGGCCGTCGACATCGGTGTACTCGATTTCGATGTTGTTGTTGCCATACTTCCTGCGGATGTCGGCGACGCCACCGGTGATCACCAGACGGCTCTTGTTGATGAGGGCGATATTGTCGCAGAGTTCTTCCACGCTTTCCATGTTGTGGGTGGAAAGGATGATGGTCGCACCTTCTTCCTTCAGGCGCAGGATTTCCTTGCGTATGACCTCGGCATTCACGGGATCGAAACCGCTGAAAGGTTCGTCGAGAATCATCAGCGAGGGCTTGTGCACAACGGTTGTTATGAACTGCAGTTTCTGGGCCATGCCCTTCGACAGTTCTTCCACCTTCTTGTTCCACCAGTCCTGGATTCCGAAACGGATGAACCACTCTTTGAGTGCTTTCTGGGCTGCGGATGCGCTCATCCCTTTCAGCTGGGCGAGGTACATTGCCTGGTCGCCCACTTTCATCTTGCGATAGAGTCCGCGTTCTTCAGGCATGTAGCCTATTTTCTCTACATCCTCCTGAGTAATCGGAGCTCCGCGGAAAAGCACCTCTCCCCCGTTGGGAATAGTAATACGGTTGATAATGCGGATGAGAGTGGTCTTTCCCGCCCCGTTGGGGCCCAGCAGCCCATAGATTCCACCTTCAGGAATTTCGAGGCTTACATGGTCGAGCGCCACTTTTTCTCCGAAGTTTTTGCAGACGTTCCTGCATTCGATAATGGCCATTTTAGCTTCTGTTTGTTTGAGATGCGAATTTACAAATAAATTTGCATTTCTCTTGGCTTGAACGTAAATTTGTACCAATATGGCCAAAGGAACAGTAAATATCGCGCAACACTGCAACGACATCATCAGCGAGGTAAGAGCCGGTCGTTTCGCCCCGGTGTACCTGCTGATGGGCGATGAACCTTACTACCCGGAACTGGTTTGCCAGGCCATCATCGACAACTGCCTGCAGGACTACGAAAAGGACTTCAACGAAACCATCTGCTATGGTTCGGACGTAAGCGCATCGCAGATCGTTACGACCGCCAGGCGCTTCCCGATGATGGCAGAGCGCCAGCTGGTAGTGGTGAAGGAAGCACAGCAGATGAAGGGTTTAGAGGATCTTGCGGTCTATTGCTCCGAGCCGCTGGATTCCACGGTGCTGGTGCTGCTGATGCACAAGGCTTCCGCCGACAAGCGCCGTTCCTTGTACAAGGCGGTGCAGAAAAACGGCGTCATAGTCGACTCTCCAGCCATAAGAGATTATGAGATAGCATCCTGGATTTCGTCGTACTACCGTTCGAAGGGGCTTGACATAGAGCCTCAGGCAGCCGCCCTGCTGGGAGAATCGGCGGGAACCGACCTTTCCGTGATTGCGGCTGAAACCGAGAAGCTTCTTCGCAATCTTCCCGAAGGGACGAAAGACGTGCGCGTCGAAGATATCGAGAAAAACGTCGGTATCTCCCGCCAGTTCAGCATTTTCGAGCTCACCAGAGAGCTCTCCCTCAAGAATTCGGCCAAGGCCCTCAAGATAGCCACCCATATCGGCACCGCAGCGAAATTTGCCATGCCTATGGCGGTGAGCGCACTTTATACCCATTTCTACCGCATCCTCAAATACGAAGCTGCCCTGATGCGCAACCCGCACATGGGCCCGCAGGACAGGGCGGCGGTACTTGGAGTCAATCCTTTTTTCGTACGCGAATACGACACCGCGATACGCAACTACCCTGTTCCTTCGGCGATGAAGGTGATATCGATGCTCTGCGAATTCGATTATCTGGGCAAAGGCGGCGACGGTGCCGCCGTAGGGCCGGACCAACTTCTCATAGAACTTACAGCCAAGATACTGAATGCCTGAAACTCCTTCCCGGATATACGACCCACTGCGCCGCAAGATGGTTGCCGACACCCCCGAAGAGAGGGTGCGGCAATGGTTCATAGGCCAGCTCGGCCAGATCGCGCAAGTGCCGGAATGGCTCATGATGAGCGAGGTCCAGATGACATTCGGGCAAAAAACATGGCGGGCCGACATCCTCGTCTATTCAAGGGATGCGAAACCGCTCGCCGTCGTCGAATGCAAGCGTCCGGACGTTAAAATAGACGCCGCCGTCGCAGAACAGGCATTGAGGTATCATGCAGTACAGAACGTGAAGTTCATTTTCCTCACGAACGGAACTTCCACTTATATCTACAGGAAAGAAGATGCGGGATTCACGCCCCTCGGACACTTTCCGACTTATCAGGAGATGAATACAGAATGTCCACTATAACATCACAATACGTCAGCAAAGAGATTTTCGGCATAGTGAGCGACGTTGCCAGAGAGCGCGGCGTGAGGGCCTTCGCCATAGGAGGCTATGTACGCGACTGTTTTCTTGGCAGACCGTGCAACGATATCGACATAGTGGTCGAAGGAAGCGGCATCGATTTCGCACGGGCGGTCGGAGAGAAAACCGGCGCATACGTGTCGTATTTCAAGAACTTCGGCACAGCCATGCTGCACTTCAAGGGCGATGAAATCGAGTTTGTGGGAGCCAGGAAAGAATCTTACAGACGCGAATCGCGGAAGCCTATCGTAGAGAACGGAACCCTTAAGGACGACCAGCTGCGACGCGACTTCACAATCAACGCCATGGCTTTCTCGCTCCAGCAGGAAGACTTCGGAGCGCTTGTAGATCCCTTCGGAGGCATACGGGACCTCGCAGCCGGCATCATCCGCACTCCTCTCGACCCCGACACCACTTACTCCGACGATCCTCTCAGGATGCTGCGCGCCGTGCGTTTTGCGACCAAGCTCAGCACTCCCGAGCAAAAGTTCAGCATTGTACCGGAATCGATGGAATCCATGCGCCGCATGGCAGGCCGGCTGAGTATCCTGTCCAGGGAAAGGATAGCCGAAGAGCTCAACAAAATGCTGTTGTGCCCAAAGCCGTCCATGGCTTTCGAACTGATGGATGAGGCAGGACTCCTGCAATACATCCTTCCGGAAATACATGCGCTTAAAGGTGTCGAAACGATTGACGGACGCGGGCACAAAGACATCTTTGCTCACACGCTTGCAGTGCTCGACAACGTAGCTGCAGTCTCCGACAATCTGTGGCTTCGCTGGGCGGCGCTCCTTCACGACATAGGAAAAGCAAGCGTCAAGCGCTATGACCCTGCCATTGGCTGGACCTTCCACGGCCATGATGTAGTAGGCTCCAAGATGGTGCCCCGCATTTTCAACACCCTCAAACTGCCCCTCGACGACAAGCTCAAATACGTAAAGAAACTCGTCTGGCTTCACATGCGCCCCATAGCGCTGGTCGACGACGAGGTTACCGATTCAGCGGTCCGCAGACTCCTTTTCGACGCCGGAGACGACATCGACGACCTCATGACACTCTGCAACGCGGACATCACTTCAAAGAATCCCGTCAAGGTGGCCCGCATACGTTCGAATTTCGAGCTGGTAAAGCAAAAGCTCGTGGAGGTCGAAGAGAAGGATGCCATCCGCAATTTCAAGAACCCCATCACCGGAGATTACATAATGGAAGTCTATGGAATTGAACCTTGCAACACCATCGGGCAGATCAAGGAGGCCGTAAAAGAAGCCATCCTGGATGGCGAGATAGGGAACAATTTCGAAGAAGCCGATTCCCTAATGCGAAAGAAAGCCGCCGAATTCGGACTCGTGCCGTGCAAATAGAGGAATACATAACATACATAAGAGGTGTGAGGAGATATTCTCCCCGCACGATTGAGATTTACCGCAAGATACTCGAGGAGTTCGGGTCCTTTTCCGACGGAAACCTTACGCCCAACGGGATCCGCAACTACGAAGTGCACCTGCTCGACGAGAAAGGCGAAAGCGCCCGCACGGCAGGGCTGCATTTGAGTGTTATCAGCGGCTACTGCAAATTCCTCATGAAGAAAGGCGAACTCGCGGCGAACCCCGTCAGGCTCGTGCACCGTCCCAAAGAGGAAAAAAGGCTTCCGGTATTCTACCGCGAAGACGCCATGCGGGAGTATCTGCAAAACACAGAATGCAATGCCGACAGAGAGGCTCTGGAATTCCTGCTTTCGCTTCCCCAGGATGACGCTACCGCAAGGGAATTGTATGAGAGACGGCTCCGCAGATTGATTGTCTCTGCCCTTTACAATACCGGCATGCGACGCAGCGAACTCATATCGCTCGACATCTCTTCTCTGGATCGTGTCCGAAAGGTGCTTTCCGTACGTGGAAAAGGCGACAAGATGCGCGAAATTCCAATAGTCGGCACGCTATATGCAGAAATTTTACTATATTTGGAAGCAGCCGAATATATGCTGGAGAGTCCGGCAGGGGCAGATACTCCCCTGCTTCGCACTCTGAAGGGAGCAAGACTGTATCCTGTCTTTGTCGACAGGGCCGTAAAAGAAGAACTCGGGAGTTCCGAAGGCTTTACAGGAAGGAAGTCGCCGCATGTGCTCAGGCACACGATCGCAAGCGAACTTCTCGACAGAGGAACGGACCTTAATTCCATAAAGGAACTACTCGGGCACTCTTCCCTGGCAGCAACTCAGGTCTACACCCACAACACTATAGAAAGGCTGAAAAAAGTTTATAACAGCGCCCACCCAAGGGCCAATAAAAACGGAGGTAAAAATGGAGATCAAGATTAAGACTCTCAAATTCGACGCCGACCAGAAGCTGGTTGAATATGTCGAGAAAAAAGTTTCCAAGTTGGACAAGTTCTTCAAAGGAGCTGCCGACACGGCCGAAGTGACTTTGTCGCTACTCTCCGAACCCGACAACAAGCAGGCAAAGATCCAGATGCACGTGCCTGGGGAAGACCTCATCATCGAAAGGAATTCACATAGTTTCGAGCAGGCCATCACCGACTGCGTCGATGCCATGAAAGAGAAGCTCACACGCAAAAAAGAAAAAACATACGATATCTGAAAATGAAAAAATTTGCTCTTGCAGCAGCGGCCCTTGCCCTGCTTGTATTTGCTGCTTCTTCCTGCAAAAAGGACAAGCAGCCTAAAGAAAACACGACTCCCGTAATCGCGTGGGAAAACAACAGCAATTTCGCCGCATGCGAAATCACCGACAAGATGGATGCCAGCGTCAGCCTGACTGCCAAGGAAGGTATCCAGGAAATGGTCATCTCGTTCACGAAGCTTCCCCTCACCCTGGTAGGTGTGGTGAACCAGCATATAGACGGCAGGAGCTTCCCCCAGAATCTTGCCTCGTCGTCCAACAATTACCTTGCTACGCTCGACCTTGTGAACGACAGTTCCGTGTCCGAATACATAAAAGGGCTAAATATGATAGTGCCGTCCACCATCAAAGGTTCCACCGCCTGCACGATTAACTTCAAGAGTCTGATAATCAACTTGATGAACAATCAGATACTTGAGAATGACGCCAATATCAGCTTTACCCTGAGCGTTGTAGACAAAGCCGACCAGAAGGCCAGCAAGAATCTCACGTTCCACTACACTACGGGGCCTTACATCACCGTCAAGAACTATGCTTTTGCAGCTTCTGTTCCGGGCAAGATCGAAAAGGCATCCATTACAGTCAATTCCGGTTCCCAGACGCTCATCAACAAGCTTAAGGGCAGCGTGTTTGACGGAGTACCCGTAAACAACGGCGTGATGCTCGACCTCATCGACAACTCGACCGCAGCCGGCAAACTTGCCTCCTACGGACTCACCACCGGTGCCAAGCTCAAGGGGCAGACCAAGGCTGCCCTGGATCTTGACGAATTCATCAAGCTTGCGGTCAAAGATGACATCGCTACCGACAAGAGCTACGGAACACATGTTTTCACTCTCACAATCGAGGACGCAAATGGAAAAACCTCAAGCGAGAGTCTGGAATATGTGTATCAACAGCAGTAAAAGAATCAGGGACTGCATTGTATTTCATTTTTTTTAGTATATTTGCAGTCCCAAAAGGAAAGATGCTCGAGTGGCTGAAGAGGCGCGTCTGGAAAGCGCGTGGCCGCCCAAAGCGGCTCCAGGGTTCGAATCCCTGTCTTTCCGCTCAAAAATACCAATCAGACGCCGTACGAAAGTGCGGCGTCTATTTTGTTTCTCAAAATAATAATATATATTTGTGTGAACAAAATAATACTATTATGGCATCACTCAGCGACCTCATTGCCCAGCAGGTAAAATCTGCCGCAGGCGGAATTGAAATCCCTTCCAACGTTAAGAACCAGGTGCTTGGAGGCCTATCCGATTCTATCCTCGGAAGCCTTACCCAGACTGCAACGAAAGCAGGTGGCGTCGACATCGTCAAAAACCTCCTTACCGGGAAAGCAGATGTCGCGTCGAGCCCTGTAACGGCCCTTGCAGGAAATCTTTTCAGCAAGAACGTCCTTAGCAAGCTGTCGCTGGGCAGCGCTCTCGGCTCTTCCCTCTCAGGACTGATTCCCGGTGTTCTCGGGAAGCTTTCAGGCTTCCTCAAGGATCAGGACGGTGACGGCGATGTAGACATCAACGACATTATCGTTTCCCTTACAGGCAAGAAGTCCGGCGGTTCTTCACTGCTCGGTGCCGCAACAAGTATTCTCGGAGGTTTCCTCAAAAAAAAATAATGAAGAAGAAACTAGTCATTATCCCTACATATAATGAGATCGAGAACGTCCGGAACATCATCCGCGCCGTTCTCGGTCTTGAAGGTTCGTATGATATCCTAATCATAGACGACGGCTCGCCTGATGGTACGGCTGCTGCCGTCAAGGAGCTGATCCCGGAATCGGAGGGGCGGCTGTTCATAGTGGAGCGCAGCGGCAAACTCGGACTTGGAACCGCATACATAGCAGGTTTCCGCTGGGCATTGGAAAGGGATTACGACTATGTCTTTGAGATGGATGCAGACTTTTCCCACGATCCCGCGGACGTCCCCCGTCTGCTTGCAGCGTGCGAAGATGGCGCCGACATGTCGGTTGGCTCCCGCTATTGCAATGGCGTCAGCGTGGTAAACTGGCCGCTCGGCAGAATCCTGATGTCGTACTGCGCATCAATTTTCGTACGAAAGACCTTGCGCGTCAAGATCTTCGACAGCACCGCAGGTTTCGTCTGCTACAGCCGGAAAGTTCTTGAAACTATCGATTTCGACAAGGTGGAGATGAAGGGCTATGGTTTCCAGATAGAAATGAAATATACAGCAGTGAAGCTCGGATTCAAACTTGCTGAAGTGCCCGTGATATTCATCAATCGCAAAGAGGGAACCTCAAAAATGTCCAGCGGTATCTTCGGCGAAGCATTCTGGGGTGTTATCCGTCTGCGCTTCCGCAAAATAGTGGCGAAAGTTTGATTTTTATTTTGGCAGTTCGGATTTTTACCTTATCTTTGCACCCGCTTTCGGGAGTTTAGCTCAGTTGGTTTAGAGCATCTGCCTTACAAGCAGAGGGTCGGCGGTTCGACTCCGTCAACTCCCACAAAAAAGAATGCGGCCTTCAAGGCCGCATTCTTTTTTAATTTGACCAAGGTCAAATATCTAGAACACAAGCAGATACAGCGCCGCTGCAAGTGCACCGCCCACCATAGGTCCGCATACAGGCACCCAAGAATAAGACCAGCCGCTGTCGCGCTTGCCTGCAATCGGAAGAATTGCATGGGCCAGTCGAGGACTCAGGTCACGTGCAGGATTCATTGCATATCCCGTGGTTCCGCCAAGAGACATACCTATCGACATTATGACGCAGGTTACCGGCCAGGATCCTAGGGCTCCAGTAGATGCGGCTGTTCCGGCCACGCTGAATGCGTTGCCCTGTGTGCCGAGTGCAAGAATGATGAAGACAAGCAGCCAGGTAGCCACCACTTCGCACCAGAAATTGCGAGCCTTGTTCTCAATAGCCGGCATGGTGCAGAAAGTACCGAGGATTGTGTCTGGCTGATCTGAAGTTGCCTTGTAGTGATCTTTATAGAACGACCACACCAGGCATGCCCCGACAAAACCGCCAAGCATCTGTGCAAGCACATAGCCTGCAACGCTCGCCCAGGGGAAAGTCCCCGCTATGGCAAGTCCCAGGGTTACCGCAGGGTTAAGATGCGCGCCTGAAACAGGCCCTGCGATGAGCACGCCGAGCATTACAGCAAGGCCCCAGCCAAGGGCTATGACAACCCATCCTCCGCCTTGTGCTTTGGATTTGTTCAGCGAGGTAGCGGCGCAGACGCCGTCACCGAGAAGGACCAGCACAAGAGTGCCGATAAATTCAAAAACATACTGTATCATAGCGTCATTTGTTAATTGTTCTGGAAATAGCGTCAGCCCAACCGGCTTTCAAAGGCTCGACATCACGGTCGGAAGGCGAGAAACTGCGGTCGACCTGCCATTGCCCTCGGATTTCATCGGTGGAAGACCAGAATCCGACGGCGAGACCGGCAAGGTAGGCCGCTCCCATGCCTGTGGTTTCAGTAACTTTGGGGCGTACCACCGACGCTCCCAGGACATCGGCCTGGAACTGCATCAGCAGATTGTTGCGGGATGCCCCTCCGTCTACCTTAAGCTCGGCAAGCTTCATTCCGGCATCCTTCTCCATGGCGGCCACTATGTCCATTGTCTGGAAAGCTATGCCCTCGAGTGCGGCCCGGGCGATGTGGGCTGCGGTAGCGCCTCGGGTAAGTCCGCAGATGGTCCCGCGTGCGTCCTGGTCCCAGTAAGGAGCACCCATTCCGGTGAGGGCGGGGACGAAGTAAACGCCGCCATTGTCCGGCACGGATGCCGCAAGAGCTTCTATCTCCGATGAACTGCGGATTATCCCAAGGCCGTCCCTCAGCCACTGTACTACGGATCCTCCAACGAAAATGGAGCCTTCAAGGGCATAATTCACGGTGTCGCCGATTTTCCAGGCGATGGTGGTGAGCAGTTTGTTCTTCGAGAGTATAGGTTTTGTGCCGGTGTTCATCAGAAGGAAACAACCGGTACCATAAGTGTTCTTGACGGACCCCGGAGCGGTGCACATCTGCCCGAAGAGAGCCGACTGCTGGTCGCCGGCAATGCCCGCGATAGGCACTTCGTGAGCGAAGATGGTGGTCTTTGTATGTCCGTAGACTTCGGAGGAAGACTTGACTTCGGGCAGCATCGATGCGGGAATTCCCAGCAGCGAGAGCATCTCCTCATCCCACTTGAGCGTATTGATGTTGAAGAGCATGGTGCGGGACGCATTCGTAACGTCTGTGATGTGCACCTCGCCCTTGGTGAGCTGCCACACCAGCCAGCTGTCGACGGTGCCGAATCGGAGTTTTCCCGCCTCGGCGCGCTCGCGTGCCCCCGGGACATTGTCCAGTATCCATTTGATCTTGGTTCCGGAGAAGTATGCATCGATGATCAGGCCGGTCTTTTCGCGTATCTTGTCCGTAAGGCCTTGCGCCTTGAGGGAATCGCAGAACGAAGCGGTGCGGCGGTCCTGCCATACAATGGCATTGTAGACAGGCTTGCCTGTTTCGGCATCCCACACTATCGTGGTTTCGCGCTGGTTGGTGATGCCGATGGCAGCGATATCCTTGCCGTTTATTCCTATCTTGGAAATGGATTCGGCAATTACGGCCGCCTCCGATGACCATATTTCCATGGGGTCGTGTTCGACCCAGCCCGGCTGAGGAAAATGCTGTGTGAATTCCATCTGCGCAACGGAGCATACGTTGCCTTCGTGATCGAAAACAAGTGCACGGGAAGAACTGGTGCCCTGATCGAGAGCAAGAATGTATTTGGTCATTTCAGTGTTTAATTATTAACTTTGCATAAAGATACGAATTTTTATGCAAAGAGTGCGCATTTTCCGTCCCGCTTCGTTCAGCACAGCCGAAATGAGGCGCATTGCCGGCGAAGCCGATACCGACTACACCATTATTTACACCCGGGCCACCGAACTGCGGTGGGTGAACTTCGGGCTTGAAAGGATGGTACAGATAGCTGATGACACCAATGCCGCCATGGTCTATTCCGACCATTTCAACGGCGACGAGCCCGCGCCCGTAATTGATTATCAAGCCGGATCTCTCCGCGACGACTTCGATTTCGGAGGGGTTCAGATGTACAGGACATCCGTGCTCAGGGAATCGGTACAGGGCATGGATGCCGAATATGAATTCGCAGGCCTGTACGACCTGCGGCTGAGGGCGTCAAGACTGGGGACTCTGCTGCATGTCAACGAGTTTCTATATTATGAGCTTGACTCCGACAAAAGGGATTCCGGCGAAAAGATCTTCGATTACGTGAATCCTAAGAACAGAGTGGTACAGATAGAGATGGAAGCCGCCTGCACCGCGCACCTCAAGGCCATAGGAGCCTGGCTCAAGCCGGAATTCAAGGATGTCGACCTTTCGGAGGGAGACTTCAAATATGAAGCGTCCGTAGTGATTCCTTGTAAAAACAGGGTACGCACCATCGGCGATGCCATCCGCAGCGCACTTTCCCAGAAAACGGACTTCCCCTACAACGTAATAGTGGTAGATGACAACTCCGACGACGGCACCGTCGAAGTCATCCGTAGTTTCCGGAATGACCCGAGGCTTGTTTACATCGCCCAGGACAGGAGCTACCATGCAATCGGAGGCAACTGGAATGCGGCCCTCCACCACCATGAATGCGGGCGCTTCGCTCTTCAGCTTGATTCCGACGACATCTACAGCGACGAGAATACCGTACAAAAGTTCGTAGAAGCGTTCCACGAGCAGAACTGCGCGATGGTGGTCGGCACCTACAGGATCACCGATTTTGAGCTCAACACTATTCCTCCCGGCATCATCGACCATAAGGAGTGGACACCGGACAACGGACGCAACAATGCGCTCAGGGTCAACGGTCTTGGAGCCCCCCGCGGATTCTGGACACCGCTGATGAGAAAACTCAATTTCCCCACTACAAAATACGGAGAGGATTATGCCGTCGGCCTGAGGATCAGCCGCGAGTACAGAATAGGACGCATCTACGACGTCATGTACAATTGCCGCCGCTGGGACGACAATTCAGATCACGGGCTCAGCATAGAGAAAGTCAATGCAAACAATCTCTATAAAGACCGCATCCGGACCTGGGAGCTTATCGCAAGGATATCTCTATGACATTCCGTTTGTCGGCAGGAGTTGCAGGCAGTGCGATCGTAACCCGGTCGGCATCCACCTTCACTTCGCCGGCTGCCTTTCCATTGAGCAGGACCTTGGCGGGCTTTGCGGACACACCTTCGAGGACTATGCTCAGCTGTCTGTCGGGCAACATCCCCTTGTAATGTCCCTTGCGGCCATCCACAGTGATTTTCAATCCTCCCGATGACCTTTCTTTGCTGATCAGCGTCGTCGCATAATCGGTATCGTATGCCTGGGAGATTCCGTCATCTTCGTACAGTGTGTATGAACTCCTGCCGCCTCCGGGAACTACCAGCAGGCGAAGCCCCTCTCTTTCTTCCTGAAGATTGTTTATTCCCTCGGCAGCCAAGGGCAGGATGGATCCGGCCTTGACATACCATGGATTTTCGTCGATCGTATAGTAGAGAGTACGCACGCTTCCGCCTTTTTCCATTTTATGGTGGGCCATGTCGTACCAGTCGTTGCCTGCAGGGAACCACATCTTCCGCTCGGTGCGTCCGTCCTTCATCGGTTCGCACAGCACAGTCGCCAGAATAAGGTCGCCGAACATGAATTCCTGATTCCAGATATATGCCTGGGAGTTTTCAGGATAATCGTAGTACAGAGGCCGGCTGATGGAAATGCCGCTGTCGAAGGCCTGCCTCGCTGCCGTGTAGATGTATGGAGACAGAGCATATCGGAGAACGACGGCCTCCTTCATGTATTCGTAGTGGTCGGGGTAAGCCCAAATGCGTCTGTCGAAGTTCGGATTGTTCGTAGAATGCGTCTTGAACAGCGGATTGAACACCCCGTACTGTACCCAGCGCGTAAACATCTCCGGATCCGTAGGGTGCGTTTCTTTCCCTGGCTGATAGTGACCTCCGATGTCGTGTCCCCAGTATCCGTAGCCCACATTGGAAGCCGTAGCCGTGAAATAGGGCAGGAAACCGAGCACGGCCCAACTCTCATGGGTATCTCCGGAGAAGCCGAGCTGATAGCGGTGACTTCCGAGACCTCCCCACCTGTGATAAATCAACGGACGGTCGGCATCTTTGCCCTTGTAGCGGCTCTGACGGACTTTGTCGTTCCAGAAAGCCCAGTTGAGCCAGTAGGTATTGCTGAGCCCCTTTGTGTAGCGGCTGGTCGGATACTGCTGCCAATCGAGCCACCAGAAATCCACGCCCATTTCCTCGATTGGATGCAGGACACTGTTGAAATAGGCATCTGCCCATTCTTTCTGGTCGATCCGGAACGGCACGGGAGCATGATATCCGGGGCGTCCCACAGCTTTGGATGTGCCTTGATACCGGTAGCCTTCGTTACCGTAAACATATCCTTCAGGGCCGTCATAATCTTCGGTACGAGAAAGATAATCCTTCACGAAAGCAGGATAACAGTCCTCGTAAGCCTGGATTCCACCCGCAGGATGCAGGTTCAGGGCGGTCTTGTAACCAAGGCCGTGGATCTCCTTCAGGAATCCTTCGGGATCCGGGAAATAATTCTTGTTCCAAGTGTATCCTGTCCATCCGGTAGAGCATCCGAAAGGATCTTTGGGTTCCCTTGGTTTCAGGCCTTTCCAGGTCTCGTGCCAGTCCATGTCCACTATGAAAATATCGATAGGGATATCCCTGTCGCGCATTTCTTTTGCCAGAGCGAGCATCTCGGCATCGGTATATGCCCAGTAGCGGCTCCACCAGTAACCTAATGTATAACGCGGAGGCAGAGGAATGCGTCCCGCCACCTCGGTAAAGGCTTTCAATGCTCCCTTGTAGTCGTGTCCATAAGCGAAGATATACAGGTCTTTGCGGATTTTTCCATCCTTCTCCGACACCCATGCGCCCCAGTCGGAATCGTCTGCTTCAATCAGATGGCGCTCCGACTCATCGACCACCGCCCATCCGTCACGGGAGATAACGCCGTTCTCAAGCCCGGTATTGTCTTTGCTTATATGATCCGGCCCTGAGCATCCGTCCAAAGTACGTGTAGTTCCCTTGAGGTTTCCGGAATCATCTGCACCGGGAGTCCATACCACGGTACGGCCGTTAAGCTTGAAACTGACTCTGAGATTGTCGGCCGAGAAGATTTCATTGCCCGTATAAACGAGAGTCACGGCAGAGGTCTTGATGGTCAGTCTGCCATTCTTCTCGCTGCTGCTGAACTTGGGAACCGGCAGATTCCTGTTTATAATGGCGAGAGTGGCCCTGTCTTCAAACTTTGCGTCTTCCGCCCATTCCATGCGGATAAGCCTGTCGGTCAAGACGGTAAAACGGGCATTGCCACAGACGACCGTAGCGGCAGGGTCTGCTTTCGGATTCTGGGCGACGGCGCCGAAAGACAGTATCGCTGCCAAAGCGGACAAAATGAATCGGAGATAGTTTTTCATCTTTGTGTTATTTGAACGATTGTTGCAAGATAACAAAAAATGCGTAAATTTGCGCACTTTTCTACTGGGGATGTTTTGGTTTTGACAGCACTGATCTTGGTAGGTAAGCACGCCGGGCTTTCGGAGGCTGGCCCGTTAATCTCAACCGACAAAAAATTAGCTGGCAACAGCAACTATGCACTCGCTGCCTAATCTGCCAAGCGGATTAGCTTAATCGGGACGCCAAGGCTGCGTCGCCGACGAGTATCCCTCCGGCTTTAAGGCTTCTATGTACGGGTCAAGGGGTATCATCCAAGAAGTCTGCACGCGGGGACTCCCTTAAACCGCGCCAAGATTCAGGGGATAAGTTCCGCTTCGCCTGTCCTTCGGCAGGGCGGTGCCGACAATCAAAGGAGGAATAAGCGTGTAGAAAGCCCATTGGGACTTTGTTTGGACGGCGGTTCGAGTCCGCCCATCTCCACTTTCTTCTATTTGGCCAGGCCCAGGGAAATCCTGCGACGGTCCAGGTCGACGCCAAGAACCCGAACACGTATCTGCTGATGCAGTTTCAGCACTTTGGAAGGGTCTGTCCCGCGAGGACCGAGCTGGGAAACATGAAGCAGGCCGTTATCGTGGAGGCCTATATCGACAAAAGCGCCGAAGGCCGTGATGTTGGTGACGATTCCTGGCAGTTCCATCCCGGTCTTGAGGTCTTCGATTTCGTGAATATCGTCGGCAAATGCAAAATCAGAAGCCGCTTCGCGGGGGTCCAGGCCGGGTTTTGCCAGCTCCTTCAGAATGTCATTCACCGTAGGAAGACCGACATTTCCTCCAACATATTTTTCTGCATTGATGCGCGAGCACAACTCTGCATTTCCTACAAGTTCCCGGACGCTCACTCCCAGGTCCTTTGCCATCCTGTCGACGACGAAATACGATTCAGGATGCACTGCGCTGTCGTCAAGGGGATTATCGGCGCCCTTCACACGCAGGAAGCCCGCACATTGCTCGAAAGCCTTGGCTCCCAGTCTGGGCACCTTCTTCAATTCTGCACGGGAACGGAATCCTCCGTTGCCGGACCTGTATGCGACTATATTCGCGGCAAGCTGCGGACCGATTCCCGCCACGTAACGCAGCAGATACGGGCTTGCCGTATTCAGGTTCACACCCACGGAATTCACGCACGCCTCAACCGTATTGTCGAGTTTCTCTTTAAGCAGCACCTGGTCTACATCATGCTGATACTGCCCTATTCCAAGATTCTTCGGATCTATCTTGACCAGTTCTGCCAAGGGATCCATCAGCCTGCGTCCGATAGACACTGCACCACGCACGGTCACGTCTTCATCGGGGAACTCTTCCCGACCTACTTCGGATGCGGAATATATTGACGCACCGTCTTCGCTGACGGTCCATACCTTGCAACCTGTCGGCAGTTCCACCTTGCGAAAGAACTCCGAGGTTTCCCTGCTGGCGGTTCCGTTTCCTATTGCTACCGCTTCGATATGGTATTTTTCCAGCATATCCTGCACGGCCATCAGGGCCTTGACCTTTTCGTTCTGAGGAGGATGCGGATAGATGATGGTATGATACAGAAGCCCGCCTTGTTCGTCGAGGCATGCGATTTTGCAGCCGTTGCGGAAACCGGGATCCACAGCCATGGTACGTTTCTGCCCTACCGGAGCGCCGAGGAGCAACTGGCGGAGATTGTCACCGAATATGCGGATGCTTTCCGCATCGGCCTTCTCCTTGGCCTCCCGGATGATCTCGCTGCTGATAGACGGTTCAAGGAGTCGCTTGAAAGAGTCGTCGACAGCTTCCCGGACCTGTTCTCCAAGTTCACCGGAAGGATATCCCTGCTGCTGGCAGAAGTCGTAGTAAATCTTCTTGCCGCATCGTTCCGGATCGGCATCTATGCTCAATGAAAGGAATCCTTCGTCGGCAGCACGAAGCACTGCAAGAAGGTTATGCGCAGGCATGCGCTGCAGGGGCATGGACCAATCGAAATAGCTGCGATATTTGTCGGCTTCGGGGCCGACGGCCTTTTTTGTAGCCTTGGACACCAGCCTACGGCCTCGGAATATCTCCCTGAGGTTCTCTCGTATCACCGGAGTTTCGCTGAGACGTTCCGCCACGATGTCCCGGGCTCCCGCAAGAGCGGCTTCCACGTCCTCGACTTTGCCTGGCTTAACGAATCTGGCCGCCTCGGAACGAGGATTGCGGGCGCGGAGAGTCCACATCGAATCTGCCAGCGGCTCAAGTCCAAGTTCCTTGGCGACGGTGGCCCTTGTACGGCGTTTCGGCCGGAAAGGCAGATAAAGGTCTTCCAGTTCCGATGATGCCACGCAGTTCTCTATCCTGGAACGGAGTTCCTCAGTAAGCGCTCCTGCCTCCGAAATGGTCTTAAGCACGGTCTCCTTGCGTTTTTCCATTTCGGCAAAGACATCCACCCAATGCTTGAGTTCTGCCACCTCGCTGTCGTCCATGCCACCGGTTTTCTCTTTGCGGTAGCGGCTGATGAAAGGGATGGTGTCGCCCTCGGCAAACATTTCCGCACAATTCTCTACCTGCCAGGCCTTAAGGTTCATAATGCCGGCAATGTGGTTTATGTATATTTCTTTCATCAGTCTTCGCTTGTTATGAGTTTGAGTTCTTCGCGGTACGCCGCGAGTATCCTGGAGCGGGAAATAAAACCAAGGTAAATCCTTTCGTGTGTAATTACGGGCAATCTCCACACTCCTGTCCGGTCGAATTTGCGCATAACGCTTTCCATCTTCTCGTCTTCGAATACGAAATCGAGCGGAGCATGCATGAGATCACGTACGCGGAGTTTGCCGAATGTCTCGGATTCGAACATGTGCTTGCGGATATCGTCCATTTCAAGCATACCGACGAAACGTCCGTCGGAATCAAGCACCGGGAACACCGCCGCAGTGCTTTCCGAAATCAATTGTGAGACGTCCTCGAGGGCGGCATCCTCGCGCAGGCGCGGATACTTGTCGCGGACAAGGTCACGGGTTTTGAGCAGGGTGAGCACCGCCTGGTCGTTGTCGTGTGTGAGCAGGTCGCCGCTCTGAGCGATACGCTTCGTATATATGGAGTATCGTTCGCGAATGCGGGTTACCCCGTAAGAGACGGTGGCACAGAGAATCAACGGCAGCAGCAAGTCATATCCTCCGGTAATCTCGGCTATGAGGAAAATCGCCGTCATGGGAGCCTGCATGACCCCCGCCATCAGACCGGCCATTCCTACAAGCGCGAAATTCTGTTCAGGAAGAGCGATGCCGAGCAGGTTGGAACTGCGAGCGATGATGAAACCGAGTATCGCTCCTTCAAACAGAGTAGGACCGAATGTTCCTCCCACGCCTCCTCCTGCATTCGTCAGTGTCATGCTCACAA
Source organism: uncultured Bacteroidales bacterium (assembly GCA_946616385.1). GTDB lineage: Bacteria > Bacteroidota > Bacteroidia > Bacteroidales > UBA932 > Cryptobacteroides. The sequence goes on from CAMOIZ010000003.1 coordinate 23,868, forward strand.
CTTTCAACAACAGGACCAGCACCAGGAAAAGCGGCAGGCCCCATGGGGACTTGAACGGCGACAGTTCTTCACCGCCCAGCAGCCGGCTCACGGAATCGTAACCCTCGCCGAAGAGCGGAGGGAAAAGGTACACCAGAAGGCCCAGTCCGGCCGCACAGACCATCCAGCGAACCCAGGGGCTGCGGAGGTGTTTCTGTATCCTGTCTTCGAGCCAGAGAGTGAAGCGGGTGAAATAAAGCGAAACTCCTCCGCAGAATACGCCCAGTACCAGATAGAAAGGCAGGTTCTCCAAGCTGAAAGGGGCCAGCGTACATGCAAAAGGCGACTCGGTTCCGACGAAAATATACGAAACCACGGTAGCCGTAAGGGTCGAAATCAGCAAAGGCATGATCGAACTCATCGAGATATTGAAAAGTAGTATCTCGAGAGTAAAAAGGACCCCGGCCAAAGGCGCCTTGAAGATCCCCGCGATCGCACCGGCAGCTCCGCAACCGAGAAGCACCGTCATTCCTTTATAGGACAGTTTCGCCTTGCGGGCGATGTTGCTTCCGAAGGCTGCTCCTGTGTAAACTATAGGGGCTTCCGCTCCCACCGAGCCTCCGAAGCCGATGGTGAGTGCACTGGTAAGCAGCGACGACCACATGTTATGAGCCTTGATGCGGGATTCGTTCCGCGAAACTGCGAGCAAGACTTTGGTTACGCCGTGTCCGATGTTGTCCTTTACCACGTAGCGCACTATCAGCAGGGAAAGCAGCATTCCGATGGCGGGAAAAAGAAAATGCCCGGAATGAAAACAGCCCTGTACAAGGGCTATTGTCTTTTCGAGCACAACCGCAGCCCCTCCGGAACAAAGCCCTACAAGGAAGCTGAGTATCAGAAGTTTAACCGACTCGCTAAGCTTGAAAAAAGCTTTCATTGCGATTACTCGCCGTCGGCCGGATCGTCGTCACCTCCGTACTGCGAGATGTTGTCGTCCGGGAGAGGACCGGCACCGGGATCGGCATCTGCCGAAGAACCTGCTACCTGCTCGTTCTCGGCATTCTCCTCACCTTCAAGCCAGCGTTCGATGTCCTCCATGTCGTCGGTCTCTACCTTGATTTTGATCAGACAGATGGAATCGGGCATCTCTATGGTAACCGCATAGAAAGGCGTACCGTCAGGCTTGGTGTATTTTGTAAGATCTTGGAACCAGTCGTTGAACCCGCCCGGATACTTCTCGTTGAAAGCCGCAGCGAGTTCGTCCGACATGTTTTCGTAGCTGATTACGCGTCTTTTCTTGTTGTCTTGTGGCATAGCGAACAATTTTGCTGCAATTATAGAGCAAACTTTTCTAATTTGCAATAGATAAAGGCTACATTCTTTCCGGAAGTTTGATTCCGAGCAGATCCATCGTTGCAGCAAGTACCTCAGACACAGTGCTGATAAGGTTCAGACGCATGGCTCTCACAGATTCGTCGCTTTCACGGAGAATCTGGGTGTCGTGGTAGTACTGGTTGAATTCCTTGGCCAGATCATAGGCATAAGCCGCCATGACTGCAGGCGAGAAGGAGGCGGCCGCCTCGGCAAGTTTCTGCCTGTAAAGATTCAACAACTGCACTATACGGATCTCCTTTGCACTGAGTTCCGGAGAACCGGATGCTGTCGCTTCAGCTGAAAGAGATCCGCAGTCCGATCCCCTGTCAGGGCCGGAAGACCGGCCTGCTTTACGCAATATGCTGCGTATACGGGCGTGGGTATACTGAATGAAAGGACCAGTATTGCCGTTGAAGTCGATGGATTCCTTGGGATTGAAAAGCATCTTCTTCTTGGGGTCTACCTTCAGTATGAAGTACTTGAGGGCCCCGAGGCCTATCATCCGGTAGAGACGGTCCTTCTCTTCTTCCGAAATGTCGGCCAACTTGCCCGATTCTTCCGACGTCGCTTTCGCTTCCTGATACATGCTTTCGATAAGGTCGTCGGCATCGACAACGGTTCCTTCGCGGGACTTCATCTTTCCTTCGGGGAGTTCCACCATTCCGTAAGAAAGGTGATAAATGCGGTCCGCCCAGTCAAAACCGAGTTTGGCGAGCACCAGTTTCAGCACCTGGAAGTGGTAGTTCTGCTCGTCGCCGACCACGTAAACATGCGAATCGAGATTGTATTCGGCGAATCTGCGTTCCGCAGTTCCGAGATCCTGGGTCATGTATACGGATGTTCCGTCGGAGCGCAGCAGGAGCTTGCGGTCGAGCCCGTCGGCGGTGAGGTCACACCACACGCTTCCGTCGGGATCCTTCACGAATACACCCATATCCAGTCCTTTCTGCACCAGCTCCTTGCCAAGCAGATAGGTATCGTGTTCGTAGTAAACTTTGTCGAAACTGATGCCAAGGGCACGGTAAGTCTGGTCGAACCCGTCGAAGACCCATCCGTTCATGGTCTCCCAGAGTTTACGGACTTCCGGATCGCCTTGTTCCCATTTCACCAGCATCTCGTGAACATCGTCGATTACCTCCGGATGCTCCTTCTCGAGTTTGGCATAGGCGACATAGCAGTCTCCTACAAGATGATCGCCTTTCTTCCCGGTAGATTCAGGAGTGGCACCATCGAAACACTTCTGCCAGGCATACATGCTCTTGCAAATATGCACTCCGCGATCGTTCACCAGAGTCGATTTGATCACCTCGTTTCCGGCAGCAGACAGCAGCCGGCTCACGGAGTCGCCGAGAAGGTTGTTGCGGATGTGCCCGAGATGAAGGGGCTTGTTGGTGTTGGGCGAAGAGAACTCCACCATTATCCTCTTGCCGGTAGCAGGAAGTTTGAAATAAGACTCCCCCGCTTCCCTGATACCCTGCAGAACCTCTTGCCAATAAAGATTGGAAAGACTGAGATTCAGGAATCCCTTTACACTGTTGAAAGCGCTGATTTCCGGGCACTTGGCAAGCAGCCACCCGCCTATTGCAGAGCCTGTGGCATCCGGTGCGGCATGACTTATTTTCAAAAGAGGAAAGACTACAAGCGTGTAGTCTCCCTCGAATTCCTTGCGTGTTACCTGCACTTGAAGGGTGGCAGGATCCACCTCGGCATTATATAATTCCTTGACGGCTTCCGCCGCCTTTGCAGCGATGAACTGTTCCGGTGTCATTCTATTTTATCCCAGGTAAGATTTGAGCAACTTGCTTGCAGAAGGTTTCTTGAGTTTGCGGATGGCTTTCTCCTTGATCTGACGGACACGTTCACGTGTGAGGTCCAGACGTTCGCCGATCTCTTCGAGAGTCATTTCCTGACATCCGATACCAAAGAAACTCTTGATGATCTCCCTTTCGCGGCCGGTGAGAATCTGCAGGGCACGTTCGATCTCGATGCTGAGACTCTCGTTGGTAAGACCCTTGTCGGCCATGGGGCTGTCGTCGTTCGGCAGCACGTCGAGCAGGCTGTTGTCTTCACCTTCGACAAAAGGTGCATCCACGCTGACATGGCGTCCGCTGACGCGCAGGGTGTCGGCAATCTTGTCCTGAGGGATATCGATCATCTCCGCAAGTTCGTCGGTGGACGGCTGGCGTTCGTGCTCCTGCTCGAACTTGCCCAGCGCCTTGTTGATCTTGTTCAGCGAGCCCACCTGGTTCAATGGCAGGCGGACGATCCTCGACTGCTCGGCGAGGGCCTGAAGGATGCTCTGGCGTATCCACCACACGGCATAAGAGATGAATTTGAAGCCGCGGGTTTCATCGAATTTCTCGGCGGCCTTGATAAGCCCGAGGTTGCCTTCGTTGATCAAATCAGGAAGGCTAAGCCCCTGATTCTGATACTGTTTTGCAACAGATACCACGAAACGGAGATTAGCCCTCGTGAGTTTTTCCAACGCCACCTGGTCGCCTTTGCGGATGCGCTGTGCCAGTTCTACTTCCTCTTCCGGTGACACCAACTCTTCACGGCCTATTTCCTGGAGGTATTTGTCCAGCGAGGCGCTCTCGCGGTTGGTGATCGACTTTGTAATCTTTAATTGTCTCATTCTTTATCATTCGTCTTTCGCGAAGCCGAAGTAGACGGACCTTCCTGTGGCGTCGACGCCCTCGATGTAAATGGCCCTCTTGCTGCGGTACGCAATGTCTACAACATCACGAGGCTTCGAGACAGGCTGGTCGTTCACATAAAGGATCACGGTGCCGTCGGTAGCGCCTGCCTTGGCAAGCTTGCCGTTTCCGGCGGAGACGATCTCGACACCCTTCTTGATGCCAAGCGCGGCGAGTCTTTCCTTGGATGCCTCATTGAGCAATCCTCCATAGAAAGCGGTAGCTCCGTCCTCGGTCACCGTCCCGGTAATCTGTTCACTGTCCTGGAACGTGACTTCGAGAAACTTCTCTTTTCCGTCGCGGAGCACCTTGACGGTCGCTTTGTCGCCAGGGTGGAAACTGTTGACCTTTTCCTGAAGTGCGGAAGGAGACTTGATGACAGTGGAATCGATGGAAATGAGAATGTCTCCCTCCTTGATTCCGGCCTTGTCTGCAGCTCCGCCCTTCGAAACCTCGTTAATATATACTCCTTCAAGCGAAGAAAGTTTCATTTCTTCGGCAATTTTTTCGGTAACGGGGCTCATGGCCACACCGAGTTTCGCACGTTTCACGCTGCCGAAGTCGATGAGGTCACCCACGATCTTCTTGACTATGTTGGAGGGAACTGCAAATGAATATCCTGAATATGCTCCGGTCTGCGACACGATTGCGGTGTTGATGCCGACCAGTTCGCCGGCCTTGTTCACGAGTGCTCCGCCAGAGTTGCCGGGATTGACTGCGGCGTCGGTCTGGATGAAGGATTCGATCCTGAACTCGCCCGTGGTATTCGGCATCGAACGGCCCTTGGCGCTCACGATACCGGCAGTGATGGTGCCGCGGAGCTGTTCTCCGAGAGGAGATCCGATCGCAAGGACCCACTCGCCGAGGCGGAGTTTGTCGGAATCACCGATAGGAAGGATGGGCAGTCCTTCTGCATCTATCTTGATGAGGGCCACGTCCGTAGCAGGATCCGTGCCGACCACCTTCGCTTCGTAGACCTTGTTGTTGTTCAAGGTGACCTCCACCTTGGTGGCGCCCTGCACCACATGATTGTTGGTCACGATGTAGCCGTCCTGACGGATGATGACACCGGATCCGCTCCCCTGCTGTTCACGTTCCTGGGTCTGCGGGAACTGGTCGCCGAAGAAAAACTTGAAGAAAGGATCGATCGAATACTGCTGCATGCTCTTGATCGTGACCTTGACGAAAACGACTGCATCCACGGCGGATTCCGCAGCGTAAGTGAAGTCGGGATAATTGTCTTGTGCCAAATTGACAGTACGGTATGCCGATCCGTCAATGGAGTATGTCTGTGTCTGGGATGTCGGTACGGCCTCGGGCTGATTGGCTTTTACGATACCGAATGCCGTAAGTCCGCTTAGGAGGACTGATGCAATTACTGTTAACATATTCTTGCTCATATCTTGTTTTTTTAATAGTCTTTGCCCGCTGTCTTAAAAAATCAAAAGATATGCCAGAATTTTCATCATTAATTGCTATATTTGCAGTTACCTCTAAAGGTAGATTTAAATAAAAAGAACGATATATGGAATTCAATGTTTCAAGTGCAGAATTGCTGAAAGCCCTGACGGATGTCTCGAAAGCCATCCCCGCCAAGACAACCCTCACCATCCTGGAGAATTTTCTCTTCGTGCTCAAGGGAGAAAGCCTCGAAATAACGGCTTCCGACCAGGAACTCACCCTCCGCACAGTGGTTTCGGTAGAGAATGTGCAGCAGGAAGGCAGCATAGCAGTGCCTGCAAGGCAGATGATAGACCTTTTCAAGACCCTTCCCGACCAGCCGGTGAACATCCACACCACATCCGATTCTTCTTTCGAATGTGTGTGGTCGAACGGTAATTCGGCGCTCCCCTATTTCCCGGCGGAGGATTTCCCGGAGATCAAGGGTGCAGGAGAAGAGGCCCAGAAGATCGTCATCCCTGCAGACAATCTCGTGGACGGCATCAGCAGCACGATTTATGCTACCGCCGACGACGAAATGCGCCCTGCCATGAACGGTATCTTTTTCGATATCGCCCCCGAATCCACCACCTTGGTAGCATCCGACTCCCATAAACTCATCTGCTACACGACCTCCGATGTCCAGGCGGCGCAGCAGGCATCGTTCATCCTTCACAAGAAGCCGGCCGGAGTGCTCAAGGCCATCGTCGACAAGGCGGACGGCGACGTCACCGTCACTTTCGACAATGCGACCGCCGTATTCAATTTCGGACAGACCATGATGGTTTGCCGTCTGGTCGTGGGGAAATACCCCAGATACCGCGACGTCATTCCTCAGAACAACGCCAACATCCTCAAGATCGACCGTGCTTTGCTGCTCGGCACCGTACGCCGCGTGGCAGTTTGCGCAAACAAGGCTTCGAATCACATCAAATTCGACCTGAAGGCCGGCCAACTTGAAATCACCGCACAGGACCTCGGTTTCGCAACGGAAGCTTATGAAAAACTCGAATGCGACTACAACGGAACCGACCTCACCATCGGATTCAAGTCTTCGTTCCTCATCGAGATACTCAGCAACATGAGTTGCGAGACGGTGGTGATGAAGTTCGCCGACGCCCGCAGGGCAGCGCTGATCGTTCCCTCCGAGGAAG
>CAMOIZ010000004.1 GCA_946616385.1 uncultured Bacteroidales bacterium
ATCCTTTCGGAAGATGCCCTTTATAACCTCTTGATACCGGCTATATGAAAATGAACATCCCCCTAATGGGCACATTGCTGGGCCTGTCGCTGATAAGCAGATCAGCTCGAGCAAATATCCGGAGTACGACTGCTACTGCAAGTCCGTTTCCAAGTTCTTTCCCTGGCATTAAGTGAAAACCCTCGACAAAGAAATACTGCGTCTGGCGCTGCCCAGCATACTCGCGAACATCACGGTTCCGCTGGTCGGACTAGTGGACACCGCCGTGGCCGGGCATCTGCATTCGGCTGCCGGTAGCAGCGCCGAGTTCATCGGCGGCATCTCCGCAGGGGCCATGGTGCTCAATGTAATCTACTGGAATTTTGGTTTTCTCCGCGCCTCTACAGGCGGGTTGACGGCACAGGCTTACGGGAAAGGCGAAGGATATGTTCCCATCCTGCGGCGGGCCCTAAAACTGGCGCTGGGTATATCGGCGATACTGCTGGTGCTGGGATGGCCCCTTTCGAAGCTGAGCCTGCTGTTCCGCAGCGCCACCCCCGGAGTCGCCATCCTCGCAGCGCAATACATCCTCATACGAATATGGGCAGCACCCGCAACCCTGAGCCTGATGGCCCTGAAGGGCTGGTTCATAGGGATGCAAGACAGCTTCAGCAGCATGATTACCGACCTCACGGTAAACCTGGTCAACATCGCCTCCAGCATAATACTGACCCTCGGCATAGGCGGCTGGCAGGGGCTTGGCTTCCCGGGAATCGCCCTCGGCACAGTCATCGCCCAGTGGACCGGGTTCATCCTGGCGCTGGCGATCTGCCGCTTCCGCTACGGCTTGTCACCCCGTGCCCGAAAACAGGCCTTTTTGGGCACAGACACCCTAAAAAATGAAGCTTCGTGCCCGAAAACAGGCCAAAACGGGCACGGGGTACACGATTTCCTCCACCTCAACGCCGACCTGTTCGTGCGTTCGCTGTGCATGACGGGCATCTATTTCGGCTACACCGTCCTGGCAGCGCGTTCCGGCGATGTCCTCCTTGCCTGCGCCAACATAATGATGAACCTGCTGATGATCTTCTCGTATTTCACGGACGGGTTCGCGTATGCCGGCGAGGCGCTGACCGGGCGCTTTATCGGGGAGAGGAATCCTGAGATGCTGCGGAAGGCGGTTGGAGGAACATTCCGCTGGAGTTTCGGGGTGGCGGGCAGCTGGATTGCCATCTACCTGCTGGCCGGACTGCCGATGCTGCGGCTGATGACTGATGACCCGGTGGTGGTGGATGCGTGCCGGCAGTTCCTGCCCTGGCTGGCGGTGATGCCTCTGATAGGATGCGCCGCCTTCACCTGGGACGGTGTCTACATAGGTGCAACGGCTTCCAAAGGAATCAGAAATTCCATGATCTGGGCTGTAGTGGCTTTCTTTGCGGTATGGTTCGCAGGGCTGCTGCTATCCCCCGGGCTTTTCGGCACACATGTTCCAGGCAACCCGGCTGCCATCCACCTGCTGCTCGCGGCATACTTCGCGCACCTCGCCGCAAGGGCGATTTACCTCACGGCTACTGCTGCAAGTATTCGGGTTCCTGAGGAACTATGATCATCGCAAGCAAATAGGCGAAAAGTCCGCCTCCGGCAAAAAAGAGGGCTACCACCCAGGCCAGACGGATGATGGTGGGGTCGATATCGAAATAATTGCCGAGTCCTCCGCAAACTCCGGCGATGCGCCGGTCGGTTTTGCTTCTGTAGAGTTTTTTGTTCATACCAAAAGTGTATTAGTATAATAGTACACTGCAAAAATAAAGTAAAAATATTTATCCTGCAAGTATTTAACTACTTTTTTATTATATTAGCAAAAATATCCATAACCGCTTGCCTTATGAAAAAATGGACCCGACTTATAATTGATGTCGACTACTCCCCCTCCGACCCTGGAATAAACAACTGGTTCTGCGACCGGACAGACTACGACAAGGCCGATGTCACGGCCGGGAAGATTCTTTCATATAAAGATTCCGGGGGCCTGTTCAGAAGCATCCGAGTCGTGGAAGCATCCGATGCAGAGGTGATACTGGAATACTGCGGAAAGCAGTACTCGTTGACTCCTGAAAGTTGCACCAGGAAACTGGATGAAGACGGGCGCGACTACACGAATTTCTACCTTTACGTTTCCCTGAAGGTAGAATACGTGATCGAGAATACCCGTGAGTTTTTCCGCCAGTTCCAGACCAGGGACCAGATGGCAAGATTAAGCAAAGATGACATCAAGCAATTCGAAGCCTCCGACGATCCCTGCGCAAAATTCGTACTTGGCCGCTGGCATCTGGTGACAATGCCGGAGGAGGACTCTCTACAGATTGCCGAGAAGAATATCCGCGAGGCAGTAGCGGCCGGGATTGCAGACGCCTTCAACATGCTCTCACTCATGTATGCCAACGGCGATACGGCCGAAGACAGGGTGGATCTTGAAGAGTCCGCCCGCCTTCGCGACGAGGCCCTGCGTCTTGGAAGCGAAGCCGCCAGTCTGCGCTATGCCCGCAACCGCATCGCCGGGATATTGCTCGCACCTGAAGAGCCGGAAGTGGTGGCCCGGGAAATCGAAACTATTCTGGCAGAAGACCCAGAGCCGAACCCGGAATGGTATTCCGTGCTTGCCTATGCATACGAAACCCTTGGCAGGGATGAGGACTCACGCAAAGCCTACAAGACCGGGACGGAGAAGGGCTGCCTGCGCTGCTGGGCTGAGCTGGCATACTGGTTCAGGGAACACGGCATGGAAAAAGAATACGAAAACACGATGTACGAAGGCATGAGCAAAGGATGCCCGGCCTGTTTCATGCTGAGCGCAGACCGTACCGAAGAAGAGTATGAGGAAAAAACTCCCGAACTCAAGCGGCATTTTACGCGCTGGCTTACGGACAATCTTGAAAGAGGGCTGGAACTTGGCGAAGGAACATGTGCCTACTATCTCGGCTACAATTACTTTTATGGCGCCCTTGGCTTCGAAAAGGACGGCAGGAAAGCAGGGTACTATCTCGAAAGAGGCATGCTTCTGGGAGATTCCAACTGCTACAGTTTCGCCGCGGACATCCTGGAAATGTACGATCCCTCCGACCAGGACAAGCGCGACGCGGCCGTCTACCGTCTCAAGGCCCTCCGCCTGGGCAACGACTCCGTTCAGAGCAAGGTTATCATAGCCTACAGGCGGGGCCTGTTGAACAAATATCAGGATGAAATAGAAAAATACTGGCTGCCGGACGAATACGAGCCCGATGGAGACGACGGCCGCTGGGACGCTTATGCATAGACACCATGAACGACGCGAAGAAGATAATCAAGAAAGTGGAGCTCATGCGACACAACTCCCAGGAGCAAGAAACCTACAGGAACCTGCCCCTGGCGAAAGAATGCATGCTTTTGCTGGAGAGCCTGAACGACCCGGAGGAAGGCCCCCTCGGCAAGGCCTATGCATGCAATGCCATTCTTGAGCAGCTCTCGGAATACGATACACCCCGTTTCTGCATGGAAATCCTTCAGCGGGAGAAACAATGGGTGGAAGAATCGGAAGAGAAAAGCGACTGGCTCACTCCGGAGAGCATCGATTCCGATATCCTCAGACTCGAAGACTACATCGATACCGAGGGCCTTTCTATGCAGGATTTCTGCAAAAAACACGGAAAGCATCTGCTCTTCGACCCGGTGGAGCGTACTCCGCAGTGGGAAGAGATTTATTTAGAAGTGGAGAAGGAATGCTTCCGCCGGCTGAAAGGCACTCATAGGGGGATGGGATTCTGCTTTGGCTATTGGGCGGTAAAGCGCGCCGTGCTCGCCAAGTATGGAATAGAGTGGAAATCTCCCCAATTCATGAACCCAAGAGTAATGTTTGACTGATATGTATAACCACTAAGACTACATAAACATGACAGTAAATCTGGACAATTTAGCAGCCATATTTAACCTTGCGAAGGAACTCTCCACCTCTGATGGAGAAGTTAAAGAGGAAGAACTCGGGATCCTTTGGGATTTTTTCCAGACCTTCGGGGAAATGAATTCTTCTGTATTAGGCTTCATTATGTCTACAGGAGACAAGATGAGTTTCGAGGAAGCCTGCTCCAACATCGAAGGTCTGGACGATGGCGCAAAACAGCAGATATCCAACCTGTTCGCCAAAATAGTCTGCGCCGACGGCGAGCTGACGGAAGATGAAGAGGATCTCTACAGCGAGATTGTCGAGAGGTGCGGACTGCCCGGGCCGGAAACGGCGGAAGAAACGGAAGAGGCGCCGGAAGACGCCATCATCCCCGCTTTCATCCTGGTGAACTACTACGGAATAGCCACCATCAAGCAGAGCGAACACAAAGACTGGAATACCCTTGGCGATGAAATCGCCTCCTGGATGGGCTGCGACAGGGTAGAGGTGGTTCGATACACCCCGGCACTCAACGCAGTCAGCAATAATCTCGGGCTCAAAGGGCAGCACATAGTTTTTATGGTAGCGCGCAACGGCTACGGCGACAAGACCGTAGGTGACAATATGCCCGGCACCTTGCTTTACGGAGGAGGATACCCCATCTACGGCAACATTGTCATCGCTCTTGAGACCGACAATGGCTACGAGATCGAGGGCTTCATCACCCAGCACATCCTGGATATGGCATTTGAAGAAGTAAACAAGGCCGTGGACGGCCTTATAAGAATGGAATAACTATGAAAGGACCGGAATCATTCGAAGACCTTGCAGCCGTTATTGCGGTGTGTCTGGGGACTGCCCGCTCCGACGGGAAGCTCCTTGCCGACGAACTGAATACGATACTTGACGGACTCAAGGCCCAGTATGACTTCGAGGGGCAGGACGACCTTCTCCAGGATTATCTGGATGAGGCGGAGAAGATGGATCTCAAGGAAGCGATTGAACGCATAAAGCAGTTCGGACCGGAAGAGAAGCAGTTCACTTCGGACATGCTCTTCATGACCATCGCAGCCGACGGGGAATTGTCTCCGGACGAAGAAGAAATCTATAAGGGTATGGTGGATTACTGCGGCCTGCCGATGTTCAGCGGTGCGGACAGTGTTAATGAGGAAGCAACTACATGGCCGGACGAGGAAGACGGAGTGCCGTACAATATGGACTGGGATGAAATCGACAACTGGTACGGCGAGCAGGATAAGGAGCTCGGCATCAAGGCCCTTCACGGAGATCCCGCCGCCCTGGCACAGTATGGCAAGATGATGCTGGATGACGATGTTTACTATGAGAATCTTCTCAGCATCGATACCGACCCATCGGAAGACGAAACCATAGACGGTTATTCCGACGACTACTGGACCGGCAAGGACCTTTACTTGGATGATAAGTACACCGAAGCGATACCTTACCTTATGAAGGCAGCCAAGCGCGGTAACGAATACGCGATGTACTACCTCGGATGCTGCTGGTTCGAATACTGGAACAACGGTGACGGAGAAGAAACCGAATGCTGGCTCAAAGCCTTCGAATGGTTCCTGAAGGGCGCCGTGAAATGGAATGGGGACTGCTGCTTCAAACTCGGTGAAGCATATTACTACGGCAGGATTCCCAACGAAGACGGGGAACTGGACTATCAGGATGACTATGAGGCTGCCGCCTTCTGGTTCAGGCAGGCCATAACCTTCGGCAATGTCAGCGCCGCCAGTTATCTTGGCGGAATGTACATAGACGGCGAAGGTGTAGAGAAGGATGAAAGAAAGGGCTTCGAAACATATAAGAAAGCCACCGAGATGGCTCCGGACAGCGGCATCTCCTGGTACAACCTCGGTATCGCCTACGAAAAAGGCTACGGCGTCACCCCTTCGGACGAAGAAGCGAGCAAGTGCTACTGGAAAGGCAAGGACAGCTACCCGGAATGCAAGGCGAGGTATGCTATCCTGCTGTATAACAATAATCCCGGCCAGCGCCAGTATGCCATCTCGCTGCTAAAGGAAGCCAATGAGAGATTCAGTCCCACGGCAGAACGAGCGCTGAAACAACTAGGAGAATTATAAATTTATGGAAGACTCCGGATTCAGGACACGCGAGCGCACGGCCGAAAAGAGTGCCGTCAAGACCGAGACCAAGACCAAAGAGGCCTCGGGTGTATGCCCGCACTGCGGTGCGCCCGTAGAAGAGCACTTCGAAATCTGCCCGGTATGCGGGTGGAAACTGGTGGATTACTGTACCTTCTGCGGGGCTCCGATGCGCCCGGACGACATTGACTGCCCAGAGTGCGGAATGCCTTCGGACGGAGTGATTTGCCCTGACTGCAATATCCGCAATTTCCGCTCATTCTGCCGTCAGTGCGGCCAGCCTCTCTCCAGAGCGGCACGCAGAGCCGTTGAAAAAGCCAGGCAGGATCCCAAGGTGCAGGAGGCGGCCCGCCTGATGACCAAACTGGCCGAACTCGAGGCCGAACTCGAGACCTCCGCCCCGGAAGAAGGCGAGGCAGAAGAGCCCAAGGGGCCTACCGAGGGCGAACTCCGTCTGCGCGAGCTGATGGCAAAGGTTGGATTCACCACGGCCGAGAAGCCCAAAGCGACACAGCGTAAGATAGGCCGCAACCGGGAAGACATCCTCGCAGAATACCAGAAGACAATTGACGAAACCAACAAGGTGCTGGAGGAGATGCTTCCACCAGCAGGTTCCACGCCCCAGGAGCAGCGCAACTACTATACCGCACGCAAAGTGGCTATGATGGAAGTGATAGAAAAGACCTGGTACGGCATCATCCGGGACGATGTAATGTGCTGGGAATGCAATAAATGCCACGTCCTTCACGACAATCCCAACCAGTGCGCCGTGAGGGAATTCGGCGGAAAGTGGATTAAATGCGTCCGCACCGACATAGTGCCGGAAGGCACGGAAGGGGCGCAGAAGTTTACCGAGAAGATTGGCGAACGGAAAGTTTATAAGAGGGAAGAATAGTATATGGCAGCTCAGGACTTGAAGAGCATATTGAAGGAGGTCCAGAAGACGGCAACTGCACCCCAGGCGACGCTGACCGCGCCGCAGGCTACCCTTTCGGCACCCGGAACGAATGGAGACGCCCCCAAGGCGGCTCCATCTGGCGGAGCCCACTCCCCCGGCGACACCGTAAAGGCCGGGGGGAAGAGCTATACCATCGTGAAATTCCTCCAGAGCGGTGGCGAAGGCGATATCTATGTCGTTACCGACAAACGCCGCCAATACGCCCTGAAGCTCTGCCACCCTGGGTTTTACACCAACACGAAGGTGATACCCGCCCTTCAAAAACTGAAGGGGAAAGGATATCTGGCCGACATCATAGACTACGGCAGCGATTTCGAGCTTCTCGAGTACATCCCGGGGGGCAGTGCGGCCGAAGCCGGCATCAAGGGCAACGCTGAAGCCATCCTCGCCATAACGCTGAAAACCGCGATGGCCCTGGACCAGATGCACAAGGTGGGCATCATCCACAAGGATGTGAAGCCTGCCAACATCCTTTTGAAAGACCGCGATAGCTGGGACAGCGTACTTTGCGACTTCGGTATCGCAGACGTGATGGAGAACGGCGAGTCCTGTGTCACCAGTCAAGTGCGCACCCCCATCTACGCGGCGCCGGAAGTGTACGACCCGCACAATGCCATCTTCTTGGAAGGAAAAACCCTCTGCGAGCTCACCCCGAAGGCGGATTTCTATTCGCTGGGCATGACCATACTGTCGCTTTGGCTGGGCGAGGGAGCTTTCAAGGCCCAGGAAGGAGAAATGGCTATCGCCAAGACCAAGGGGCGGATTGCGGTTCCTTCCGACATGCCGGACCCCCTTGCCAGGATATGCCGCGGGCTCCTTATCAAGGATCCACTCAAGCGCTGGGACCTGGGAGAGATCCTGCGCACGATGGATGGTGAGGACATACCCGTGGATGAGGATCTTATCATAGCGGATCTGAACATCACCTACAATGCCTCCAGGCATCAGATAGCCAACACCCCCAAAGATCTGGCGAAATTCATGTTAGCTGATATGGATCTCGCAAAGAAGTATCTGTATCGCGGCCAGATCGAGCGCTGGCTCAAGCCCTACCCGGAACTTGCGCTGGAAATCCATGACATAGTGGAGAAACGCCATCCGTTAGACCAGGACCTGGGCTTGATGGCGGTGGTTTACAAACTTGATAAAGATACTCCTTTTTATCTCAAAGGTATTTCGAAGGAGACCGGGGAAAAAGTAGAGATCCCCGCCCTCACCTTGAAAGATGTCGGGAACTTCTGCAACACTGCCGTTGCCGACCCGGACACAGTACGTGACATAGCCTCAGGTGTTTTCAAAGAGTGGGTGTGGGTGCACAACAAGGCCCTTGCAAACGCACTGCCCCCTTCGAGCAATCTCAGTGCCACCTTTATGGTAAGGGTGCAGATGGTGGATCCCCTGTCGGACATCAACCTGTGCAACGACCCCTCCGATCCCGATTACGCTATGACCCAGGAGGGCATAGGCCGGCTCTTCAACAAGATATACAATATCTACTGGAGCCGGTTCGGTGGAGATTTCGACAAATTGGTCGACGAGTGGGAAGATCCGAAATACGCGCCGCTCAACCGTCAGATCCCCCTTGATACACTCATCAACGTTATCAACAACTTCGACTCACCCGAGGATTATCACTACATAACCGACTTCTTCGACAGCAAGGGCCAGCGCTTCAAACAGCAGCGTTCCTGGTTCGTGTACTGCACCGACCGTAACAGCGACGACTACAGGAAGAAGGCGGGGCCCAAGGACAACGACTCACGCATGCAAATTGCGATGATGAAGGTGATCAAGGGTTACGGTGTGAATCCGGAGTATGAGTTCTCGAATGACGGCTCGGTTGTGACAAGCCGGGAAGAGGTATTCGCCAAGAGCAAGAAAGTGCTCAAGACCGAATGGTTGGAAAAGGGCCTGGCGGGTTTCCTCTGCATCTTTCATCAGGAGGATCCGAATGCCGACCTGAGCCCCCGCTTCGCCTACGAGAAGTTGCTGCTCGACTATGTGGAAGACCTTCGCAGGATTGACCCGGAACTATATCCCGTATCTCGTTTCGACGAAGCACGGGATGAAGCAGGTAACATTCTTTCACGTGGCAAGGCCAGGGTGCACGGGCTCAGCATTCGCAGCACATTGCAGCGGGTGGCAGTGATCATTTTCGCCGTCATCCCGGCCATTGTTTTGATTGCAATGCTGGTCTTTTCAATAATCGACAATCCCATACTGGATGTGACGAATTTCAAGCTGGAGGGTATTATCTGGATTCTCGGCATCATCATCGCCGCCATCATCTTTTTCGAGTCGGATTCAGAAGGCTGCCTTGTGCCGCTGATAGGAGGAGCCATCGGCGGAGGTCTGCTGGTCATGCTGGTCAAGTTCCTTGGCCAGTTCATCCTATATTTCTTCGTCCTGGCCGCACTGGCGGTGACAGGATGGTTTACGTACCGAACGGTATTCCTGGGCAGCTCCTATGCAAAACAAGCCCGCAAGTTCAATAAGCCGGGCTTCGACGAAGAGGTGCTTGAGCCTCTCTATTATGCGTTCAGCAACGAAATCAGCTTCGATTCATCCCTCAACGGGGCATTCAACGACCAGGATATCTCCTTGTGGAACGGGGATATCAGGACCCGCCGCAGGGATATCCTGATTTTCATCGGAGCGATCTGGGTACTCATAGGCTTCAGTTTGCTTGTTCCTAAAAGCGAACGCTTCGACAGGTTTTCAGCCCCGGTGGTGCAGGCCTGGTTCCCTGCCCTGGAGAAGATCGAGCCATACCTGGACTGCCCTCCCCTCAAACAGGGAGACAAAGGAGAAGATGTGCTGAAACTGCAGCAGTTCCTCCTCGACAAAGGCTATACCACCGGCAAGCCGGACGGTTCCTTCGGCCCCGGCACGAAAAAGGCCCTGGAAGAATTCCAGAAGGCCAACGATCTCTTTGTGACCGGAGGTCTCAGCAAGAAGACCCTGGAAAAGATAAACAAGATAGTCGCAAAGGACATCAAGGCCGAGAGGAAAGCAGCCCGTAAGGCGGCCAAGGAAGCAGAAAAAACAATAGAAATAACCGAATAAGCATATGACCTGCAAGAAATGCGGTAAGGAGAACCGCCCCGAAGCAAAATACTGCCGCTTTTGCGGAGAAGAGCTTGCAAGCGCGTCCAGCCAGAAAGGCCTGATAGCAAAAGACGACATCGTCGGTCTGCTGGACGAGATGGACAAGAAACTCCAGGTAGCACAGGGTGGCACCAGGATAGGCATGGACAGCCTTATCCTCGGTGACTCCGGCACCGGAAAGAACTTCATCGCCCATCTCATCGCAGACAAGATGCTTGCCGCCGGGGTGGCAAAACACGCCCCGAAGGTGGTCGACGCCGCCGACTGGGGAGAGTTTTCCAACGATTTCGACAAAAATATCTCCGCCCTGAAGGAAGGCATCCTGATCATCACGAACGCCCAGAAACTTCTTCCCAAGAGCAAGGCTACGGACGTGACCCAGCTCGACAAGCTGTTCAGGCGCATGCGCAACATCGAGGGTGCGCCCATAGTGTTGCTGTGCGGCCTTCACAACGACCTTTCCGAGTTCCTTGAGAAGAACAAAGACGTGCACCGGCTGTTCGAGTTCGACTTCGTCCTCCCCGCATTCAAGATCGCGGACCTGACAGCCCTCACGCTGGAAGTCCTGAAAAACAGGTTTGGTGCAGGGGTCTCCGACGATCTTCCTCAGAAACTGGATTCCCACTTTGCCTGGTATATGCGCCAGGTCGAACTTGGGCACACCAACGGGCATCTCTCGGAAAAAGTGGCCGAAGACATATATGTGAAAGCGCGCCTGCGAGGCAGCAAGACCGTTGAAGCACAGGATATAGACAACTCTGAATGTTTCATCCCCAAAAGCGAGGAGCAGATTCTGGCGGAGCTCGACGGTTTCATCGGCCTCCAGAGCGTGAAGGATAAGATCAGGGCCATCATCCGCAATGTCAAGACAAAGAAAGAGAAGGGAGTTAAAGAGAAACTCCTGAAAGACCATTACCTCTTCACCGGAAATCCCGGCACAGGCAAGACTACCTTCGCCCGCAAGTTCGGGGAAGTGCTGAATGCGATAGGTGCCCTTCCCACCGGGCAGTTCGTAGAGATCTCCGGCAAGGATCTGATAGGCCAGTTCGTAGGTGATTCCGAAGCCAACGTCAAGAACTATGTCAACAAGGCGATGGGCGGAGTCCTTTTTATCGACGAGGCCTATGCGCTGAAGGGCAGCGGAGACGGTAAAGGCGGTTATGGAATGGATGCACTGAACACCCTCCTCAGCATTCTCGAGAACCGGAAGGGCGAATTCGTATGCATTATGGCAGGATACACCAAGGAGATGGGAGAGCTTGTGAGGATGAATCCCGGCATCTCGTCCCGCTGCAACATCACCATCGAATTCCCCGACTACAACGCAAAGGAGCTCGAGCAGCTGTTCCGTATGTACCTGGCGCACAACGACGAGAAAACCACTTTCACCCTGGATCCAAAGGCGGAAGAGATGCTCCCGAAGGTCTTTGAGAAGATGTACCTGAAGCGCACGGACACCTTCGGCAATGCCCGTGCGGTGCGCAACCTCTTCGATCTTGCAATCGAGCGCCACAGCCAGCGCGGAGCCGGCGACGACGTGCTCAGCTATGCCGATATCGTGGGCGAAGAAAGCACCAAGGAAATCTCAGTGGAGGATGTGATGAAGGAACTGGACGGTTTCGTGGGGATGAAGGCGGTGAAGGATGCGATCAGGCGCATTGCCCAGGAAATCGCCGTGCAGAAGCAGCTCATAGAAATGGGAGAGGCCGCAGAGGGCCTCACCAAATACAATTTCATCCTCACCGGCAATCCCGGCACGGGAAAGACCAGCGTGGCCAACACCCTGGGAAAGATATTCCATGCCCTGGGCGTCACGTCCACCGACAGGATCACGAAGAAAGAGCCCAAGGATATAATCAGCCAGTATACCGGGGAATCTGCCAAGAATATGGATGCGGCCATCACGGAAGCTATGGGAGGAGTGCTCTTCATCGACGAGGCCTATGGCCTGAATCCCGTGGATGCCACCGGGCAGAGCACCAGCCCCGAGGGCAAGAAGGCGCTGGAGGTCCTGATGACGCGTATGGAGAACGAGGCGGGCAAGTTCGTGGTGGTCTGCGCCGGCTATCCCAAGGAGATGGCCGATTTCCTGGGAGCCAATCCCGGCCTGACGCGCCGATTCTCCCATACCATCCACATCGACGACTACTCCGCGGAAGAGCTTCTGGAGATTTACGAACGCGCCGCCAAGGCCAGGAAATACAATTTCTCCCTGGCAGACGAAACCGTGCGAATGAAGGCCCTGAATATGTTCCAGGGGATGGTGGCAATGAAGAACGACAAGTTCGGCAATGCCGGTGAAGCGATTAAGAAAGTGGCCGAGACCAAGACCAACATCAACAACCGTCTCAAGTCCATTCCCTTTGAGCAGTGGACTCCTGAACTTGTGCGGACCGCCCTGGCGGAGGACATCCCTTACGAAGAGCCGGAGAAGGTTTCCATCGACAAATGTCTTGAGGAGCTCAATGCACTGGTCGGGCTGGAAGGGGTCAAGAGTTCCCTTACCAAACTGGCCCATACCATCAACAACGAGATAGAGAGCGCAAAGCTGGAAGGCCGCCGTCCGGAGATTCCCCTCGGGCACTACCTGTTCCTGGGCAATCCGGGCACGGGAAAGACCACCGTCGCACGCCTGATGGGCAAGATTCTTTACTCTATGGGCGCCCTTCCTTCACCCAAGGTGATCGAGGTGGACAAGAGCAATCTTGTGGGGCGTTATATCGGAGAGACTCCGGCCATCACCACCCACGTAATCGACTCCGCGATGGGCGGCATCCTCTTTATAGACGAGGCCTACCAGCTCAGTTCGGAAGGATATGAGGGAGGATACGGAAAAGAGGCTCTGGAGACTCTCCTGAAGCGCCTGGAGGATGACCGTGGCAAGTTTGTTTGCATAGCCGCCGGCTACACCTACGAGATGCAGACTTTCATCAACTCGAACAGTGGCATCCCCTCCCGTTTCCCGAAACGCAACTGGATTACCTTCGAAGATTACAATCCGGAAGAGCTTTTCCAGATCTTTATGATTCATGCCCGCAAGGGAGGATATACGCTTGATCCTATGGCGGAAAATGCCGTGAAGGCCAAGCTTACGCAGATGTACAACAATCGGAACCGTATGTTCGGCAACGGCCGCGAAGCACGCACCCTCTTCGATGATGTGAAGAGCAATCTGGCGGGGCGTCTTGCGGAGGAAGGGGGCACTCATACCCCTGAGGAACGTAAAACGATAATGATGGAGGATGTGCTATGATACAGTGTCCTGAATGCAGAAGTATGATTCCCGATGACAGCGCGTTCTGCGATCAGTGCGGGAAGGAGTTGAAGTGGTGCCCGGAGTGCAAGAAGCCGAAGCGCGGCACGGAGTGCCCCGTCTGCGGCAGCGACCTGGTTCCCGGCCGGAAGTACCTGGCGGCAGCACAATCACAATCATCATCCGGGGAGGCTGCTGCCCCCGATCCGGTTCGCGGCTCCGCCGCTCATCCCTCCCAACCTGGCGGTTGGGCCCCTCCCTCTAACGGTGCCGAGGGTGGCACGCCTCTCGGGGGCAGCACCTTCCCGGATGGTGGTCCGCAACCGACTACAGCAGCGGTGGCAGGGCCGGTGGCGCTGGTGGGAAACGGGTGGAGGCTGATGCTTCAACAGGGGGAATTCGGCCGCAGCTGCGGCATCTGGCCGGAGCTTTCCACCTGCCCCTATGTATCTGGCCATCACGGCTTTATCGAAGGTCACCCCGGCGGATGGAAGATTTCCGACCGGGGCTCGACCAACGGCACTTTCATTAACGGACGCAAACTCGCCACGGCCGAGCAATACGAGTTGAAGAAAAGCGACCGGGTACGCATTGCAACCCTTGATTTTACGGTGGAATGAAACTGAACGTCGATGCCATATGCCACAAGGGTCTTGTGCGCGAGAATAATGAAGATGCCCTCTCCGTGAGCGGGCTGTTCCTTCGCGACGACGCCGTTTCGATGGATGTCGAGACCCCTGAGAAGGGTTTTTTCTATCTGCTGGTTGCCGATGGAATGGGCGGACACGAAAACGGCGAGGAGGCCAGCTGGTTCACACTGGACGAGATCAAAGAGCAGTTCGCCCTGCACCAGATAGGACCGGACCGTTTCGAAGAAGACATACGCGAAGCAGCTCATTATATCTCCTACAAACTGAACAGCATCGCTGCCGACCGGGGACAGATTCATCCTATGGGCTGCACCCTTACCGGAGTAATCTGGTACTATGGCCGCATCTGGCTGATCAATGCCGGCGACAGCCGCACTTACCGCTTCCGTAACGGCATGCTCAGGCAATTGACCACCGATGAAACAGAACGCGGCTATACCGGGGATCCCAATGCCAGCAAGTTGCTGCTGAACTGCCTGGGAGGCGGTTGCGAAGGGCGGCTGGTGGTGGAGAGCCTGGACGGCAAACTGCTTGAAGGGGACACGCTTTTAATCTGCTCCGACGGCCTCTGCGACATGGTTTCGGACGACGAGCTTGAAGAGGCCCTCGCCCAAGGGACTACCGCCGCAGACCTTTACCGTATGGCCTGCGAAGGAGGCGGAGCGGACAATACTTCCATAATACTTGCCAAAATCCTGTAATTCAATATTTTATGAAAAGACTGCACATCTTGATGATCATTGCTCTTGCGGTCGTGGTGAGCTTCTCTTCCTGCTCGAAGAAGCATAAGAGGGAGAAGATTACCGATCCTGTGCAGCAGGAAGCACTGAGAACCAGGAATGAAAACATTCCTATCGATTCGCTGTTTACGGCGAATGCAGCCCGTGAGATAGCATCTCCTTTCAAGAAGATCGCTATCGGAAAACTCTTCACCGAGATCAAGGCCTCATGGCCCGAGTCGGCGGAAAAGGCCGCCCGCGAGAAATATGCGGAAAAACTCCACAAGAAAGACAAGATGAAGGAGGATGAGGCCCAGAAAGCCGCGGCAAAGGCATCTACCGATGTCCTGGCAGAATTCGAGCCCAGCACTACCGAACGCCTCGAAGCCACCTTCAAGTTCCTTCCCGGAGAGGGTTACAGCCCATCGCTTACTATCTACTTTTTTGTGATGCTGATTGCTTTCGCCATCATCTTTACAATAAAGGTAATCAAGGCTTTCTTCATATCTCCTAAATAGCATCGGCCATGGAAGACAAGTATATAAGACGGCAGGTTCTCCCCATCGACGATGCGGCGAGAAAGAGGGTCAAGGACCTGGTGAATGCCTATTCAGCGCAAGGCGAAGGCCACCCGTACGCCAATTACGGCGATCAGATAACACTTCAGAAATACGAGCTGTGCCCTATCTATACGGTGAATCTTCGTACTCAGTATGACAGTCGTAACGTCAGCAACAGACAGTTCCCGTACAAGGGCGGCAGCATTTATAACCGGCGGTTCTTCAGGACTTCTGACGTAAAAGTGTGGGACTATGATCTCCTCTCCACAAATGAGTTCAAACAGGAGAGCGAATCTTACGAAGTGCCTGGCTCGCATCACGTAGAGACCTGCGGCAGATGCGGCGGATCCGGAAAGGTTCCCTGCCCTACCTGTGGCGGAAGCGGAACCAGGCAGTGCAGTGTATGCCACGGAAACGGACAGATCCAGAGAACCCGTCAGGAGTACCGGCATACAGCCGACAAAGTTTACTCGGACGGGCACAGGGAACCTGTTTACAGTTATGTGAACGTAACTTATTATGAGACCTGCGGTAATTGCGGAGGTGACGGAAGAGTCAACTGCTCCACCTGCGGCGGATCCACAAAAGTTACGTGCCCGGTTTGCGAAGGATATGGCAAGAACGTGCATTGTTATGCCATCGACCAGAAACTCTATAACGTCTATGCCGAAGAGTATTTCATCGATGACAAGGTTGCAGCGGTGCGTGAGATTGCCGAGCAGAAGGAAAAATGCCGCGGCCGGAACCTTTTCCATATACGTCAGAATTCCATGAGCAAGGGTGTTTTCAGCGAAGATGCCCAAATCTCGGGAACTCTGAATGCCTTTATAGACAAGCACGCGCTCCCCGTGGGTGGAGGCTGCCACATCCTCTTTCAGGAAACGGACGTGGACAGGATCGATGTCTGGTGGGTGCAATACACCTATCAGGGAAAGACCTATAACGGATGCATCACCTCGGGCCTGGGGAAGGAACGCTTCTTCCCGGAGACATCTCCCATTACCGAGCTGGCGGAAAAGTGGATGAAGGAGGCCAACAAGAAGATAGGCGGTGTGGGCACGGTGAAAGCCAGGAAACTGTTGGAGAAGGTCGACAACTTGAAAGTCTATGGCATACAAGGGAACGTTTACGGCCTCAAGTCCAAGGTGGGGCGGCACCTGAATGTCATGTACAATCTGGGTAACGACCTGATGTTCTGGCTGATAGCGCTGCTGGGAACCCCGTTCATCTACAATTTCTACGACACCCTCAACCCGGTGATGCGCTATGCACATTTCATAAATGATCCCGCCTGGAGGCCATACGGCTGGGTGCCCGTGGTGCAGTGCTTCATCATCCTCGGACTGCTATTGTTCGCGAAATTCATGGTGAATGAAGGTGACCACAGCAGGGAACGGCATGCGACCGTCTTCGGTTTTGTGGTGAAAGGTATGGGGATGTATCTGCTGATTGCAGTTGGCATCATCGCCGTGCTGCTGGGGCTGAACTACCTCGGTCTGCCCGCCATCACGGCCGGAATATTCTGGCTCGCATGGCAGGTGGTGAAGATTATCCTGATTATAATAGTCTATGCCATAATGCTGGCGTATGTGCTTATAAAGTGGCTCTGGAAACTATTCCTCAAGCTCTGGCACTGGATATTCTGAGAGAGGTGCGCACTACTATCCAGTCGTAGTGCTTCGCCACTTCCGAAAGATTTTCGTAGGGGACCAGGTCCGTATGGATCATCCGGTCCTCTTCTTTTTTGGCGCCGAGCCTGTAGCCTGCGGCAAGATGCGATGCCTCCCAGCGGAGATGCTCCCCTATCGCCAGATATTCCAGGGTCCTGCCCACATAGGAGTCGCTGCCAGTATAATGTGCATCCACGTATTGCACGGGGATGTCCTCATATACCCCGGCATATTCAGGCGAGAACAGTTCGCAAAGCTGCATCTTTACCTTGCGGTGGAAGTAGTCGGAATAGTCCTGTCCGCGCTTGCGCTTCAGCTCCAGGGCATTCCAGAGGGGCGTGTGGCCGGATTTGAGTATGGCATCTTCCCTATCTTCCCACGAGACTCCCCCGCCGGCAGATTCGGTGTATCCGTCATAAAATGCCTTTGCATAGCGGGCGGTTTCTCCCCCGGTGATGCTGTCGTAGGTCCAGATGGTATCCAGCTGACCGAAAGGCACCATCTCCACGCCATAATTTTCCTTGGCAAACTGGAATGAACCGGCATACACGGCAGGGCGGTCCATCCTTATGGCTATGACGAAACGGTCGGAGCCCTTGCCGGCCATGAAGCGGCGTTCCGCAATTTCCAGGGCCTTGCGGATGGAGGTCTCATCGTCTTCGAAACAGACACCAACCCAGTTGAGCGAGGCAAGAGCGGTCTCATCCACATCCTCCGCCACATCTATGTTCAGGGGAGCCGCCTTGTAATCTCTGTCCACGAATGCACCCCACTCCGTCAGAAAGGCCCTGACGCCGGAGGTGAAAGCCTCCGAGCCAAGCACGGCGGCGGAGAAGCCGGAGGTAACATAGCCTGCACGGCGGCCTCCCTCATCCTTTCCCACCTCCACGAAATGCACCGGATAGAGGGCCTCTTCTCTCTTCAGGGACTGTGCGGTAAGCGCGGAAATATCTATCAGATGGAGCCTGGGATGGGAAATGGGCAGCTGTCGCGTGAGCTCATCCTCCCTGGCGGAGAACCAGATGCCGGCCTGAGAGCGGCGCTCCATCCGGAGGGCGGTGGCGACGGAATCATCTTCCGATAGAAGATAGACGTTGGTATTCCCGCTGCAAAGCCAGCGGTCCAGCCGGCGTACGTTGGGAGAAAGCTTGAGCACAGATGCGTGAGGGGCCCTTTTTCGGAGGGCCTGCATAAACGGGGAATCTACCCTTATGCCGCGGAGCACTCCCCAGAAGTTTATCTTCCCTTTCGGCCCCGGAGCAGGGACGGAATCGTCCAGCACAACCACCCGGCCCTTGCCTTCAAGGCTGGCCGCAAGCGCTACGCTGCGGGGATTCAAGCCCACGATCAGATGCACGGGGTTTCCGCCTTTGCCGAGCGTATGGAAGAACAGCCAAACCCTACTTTCCAACTTGCGTGCGAAGATGTGTACGGCGGCAAGCGAGGTGGTCCAGACCGCACAAAGGAGCAGGCTGTAGAGTATGACAAGATTCAGCAGCTTGCCCTCGCCGAAGAAAAACCCGGACACGGGGCCCATGGTATTGGCGCGGAAGACGAACAGATCCAGCGCGGCAAGTATGCTCATCACCAGCCTGGGCATCCAGGCTCCCGTGTATGCGTATGCCTTCCAGAAGATGACGAATCCGCCTGCGAAAACCGCTGCGGCGCAGGTCCACAGATGCCCGGGGCGTTTCCGCACAAGCATCAGTGTGACAATGCAATAGATGATTACCGCGACAGCGGCGATGGCTTGTAACGCTATGTTGCTCATATTCTTTCCGTTTCTTCCCAAAGGTAAGCTTTTTCAGCGGAATTATTCTTATCTTGTGGAAAATTAGTACTTCACACTATGAGCTCTCCCGTTTCCTGGCGCAGATACAATATTTTCATTTCGTCCACCTTCAAAGACATGGACTTCGAAAGGGACGTTATCAAGTTCCGAGTAATTCCAGCCCTCAACCGGCGCTTCCGCGACCGTCGGGTTGAGCTGCAGGCCATCGACCTGCGGCTTGGAGTGAACACATCGGACATGAGCGAAGAAGAAAGCGAACGCAAGGTACTGAGCGTATGCACGTCCTGCATCGACAGCGCCAGGCCCTTCTTCATCGGCCTGCTCGGCAAGCGTTACGGCTGGATCCCTCCGGTGGAACGGTGGAAAGAATTCATAGGGCGTCTCGCCCCGGAGGAGCAGGAGATCCTGGCGAATACCGCCGGATGCTCCGTCACGGAGATGGAGATCGTGTACGGAGCCCTTTCGCAGGGCAGTTTCGACTCTTCGCACGTGCTGTTTTATCTTCGCGACGACACTTCCTACAACGGCCTTCCCGAGAACCTGCTGCCTACATTCTGCGACAGCGACCCGGACAATCTGAAACGTCTGGATGCGCTTAAGGCCAAGGTAATGGCTCTCTTCGGCGAGCGCGGAGGCCAGGATGACCGCTGCACCCCCTACCATCTGGAGTGGGCTGACGGGCATTTCTCTTCGGAAGAATTCGAACGCATTGTAACAGAACAGCTTGCACATCAGATCGAGACCGAGACCGCAAGGGAAGAGGAAGAAGGAGCCGACACCTGGTGGGCGCAGGAAAAGGAGCTGGAGGAATCCACCCT
The DNA here is from genome assembly GCA_946616385.1 of uncultured Bacteroidales bacterium. GTDB lineage: Bacteria > Bacteroidota > Bacteroidia > Bacteroidales > UBA932 > Cryptobacteroides. Next base: position 19,556 of record CAMOIZ010000004.1, read on the forward strand.
GCTGAGGCTGCTGCCCGGTTCCATAGAGCTGGACCTTGATGTGGATGTCGACGGGCTTAAAGAAGACGACGAGGAAACCTTCGAAAAGTACCAGGAAGCCGACAGCGACTATGTTGTGTGGTTCGCACCCGGATTCGGAGCCAGCACACACATGGCGCAGGAATACTCGCAGTGGGACGGGGACGATGAAGTGGTGCGTCTCCTGGCAGTGTTCGGCCTGTCGGAATACAGCACTTCGATGCGTCCCGTGCTTGCACGGTGGATACACGAACTGGCCGTGGTATGCGGAGTGGAAGATCTCCCCGACGATGACCAGCTGTTGGGCAGGATGCCGGTTCCGGACCTCAATGAGCTTCTCGCTTCGCTGGTGGATAAGGCCCGCGAAATGGGCAAGTACATCTATATCTATATGGATGATGTGGAAGCTCTGGAGATGACGGCCGCCAAGGACCTTTATATGCCCTGGCTCGACCGGATCGCAGACCAGGTCAACGTCTTCGTAAACCTCGAAGACGGCAGCGAGGCCCGCGAAAAGTTCCTCCAGGCCCATCCCGGGCTAGCCCGCAAGATGGTGCCCATAGTGCAGGATGCAGAGGAGGCGGAAGGCTTCATCTCCCAATACGAGAAGAATTTCTTCCTGGAACTGCCCGCAGAGATACGCCGGGACATGATCGATTCCGCGAACAGCGAGGACGGGGTCTTCATCCCCCTGAGGGTGCACAGCGTTTTCCGCATCTTCGAATCGCTCACCCAGGAGGATTTTGCGCAGATACGTTCGCGCGAAGGCAACCAAATCGACGCTATCAACGGATATCTTAAGGACATCTGGGCGGAGATGCCCGACACGCCTTACGACATAATGACCTTCATGGTGAACCAGATAGTGAAGAACCTGGGCATCGGAGAGGGTCTGCGCCAGGCGATATGGACCATTGCAGCCGCACCGTTCGGGCTCCGCGAGAAGGATATCTCCCACTTTGCCGGAGACGACTGGGACGACGTGCAGTTCTACCGCACGATGAACTTCCTTCACGACTTTTTCTATGAGGACCGCACCCGGCACACCTGGAGAGCCAAATACATTACCACATTCGAAGATGGCCTGCAGGACCGCCAGAAGCAGATTTCGGAATATATCCTGACTCTGGACAAAAAAGATTCCCTGCGCGAGACGATGGGGCTGTATTATGCCATTGCGGGAGGAGAGCCCTCGCACTTCGCATCTTATATGGTGGAAGGCGACTACCTCCACGGCCAGCAGATGTCCTATCTCACCAGCACCCACGGGCCGCAGATGCGCCAGCTCTCCCGCGAGGGATTTTTCGAGGGAGAAGATTTCGAAAGGTATGCTTTGGCCCTGGAGCCTTCGCAGCGCCTGCAGCTTTCAATGAATATAATAACCGCACTTGCCGATTTGCAAGATGAACGTTTGGCCGCTTCACGCAGGATAGCCGGTTTCTTCGATGACGTCGACCCCGACACTCTTTCCGCTCCGGATGCGTTCGCATATGCCAGCATACTCGCAGGCAAAAGCGATTCGGAGCCTCATCTTCTGAAGTCTTTGCAGGCGGCAAAGCGCTGTATGGATCTCGGCTTCGGCACTGCACGGCAGCTGGTCTCGATGGCAGGTTCCCTGCTACAGATCATCTATTCAAATAATGGGGAGGAAGAAAAGCTGGAAGCCTTGCAGAAGGAGTTGCAGTCGATTCAGACCCAAAGCGCTTCCGAGCGTTTGACGGCACTGTATCCTCTTCTTGGCCAGGCTGCGAAAGATCCTTCGCTGCTGGACGGATTCTTCGATAAATACTATGACATCGTAGATTCGCTGGAGCTGGACAATGATACTTTCACTGCCAGGTTCAAGTCTGCGAAACTAATGATATTTGCATACAACATACTCCTTGCCGCCGGCAGGCCGGAACGTCTCCTGGAAGAGCTGATGCGCTTCATGCCTTCGATGAAACTTTTCTACAAGGCGGGGAATTTCTTCAGCTCACCGGAGCCTTTGGAACTCTTCATCCAGTACCACCTCGCATTCGTATCCGCCACCCAGCGCATTGCGGGGGAATACCAGTTCCTGAAGGAAAACGATACCCCTCTCGAAAAGATAGGCAATCTTGCCTTCCTTGCCACCAACGAGGGGGCCCTGCGCCTCAAGGAGGTCGATCCGGAGAGCCAGTTCATAACAGAACTCAGGGGCTCCTTTGCAGGCAATACCAAGGAAGATGTGGACCTTATGCGCGAATACCTGGAAGTTGAAGACGTGGAGCCGAAAGGCCTCGACGCCCTGATCGAAGAACAATACGACGAATACCTGAAAACGCTATGATAAAAAGAACGATCGACCGCATACTCTCCGAGGGAGAGGGCCGGCAGCTTGCATGGCTTGCCGCTCTTGCGCTTACGCTGTTCCTGCTGCTGGTGCTTATCGGCAGCTTCTGGGCACTGGGATGGACCGATATCCTGAATCTGTATCTGGATCCGGGCGGATTCCCTCTGGAAACCCAGGGCGGAGGAGGCCAGGGCTCGCTTAACATCTTCAGCCTGATCATCGCCTTCGGAGGCATACTCATCCTGAATGCCCTCACCGTATCCGCCTTCTCCAACGTGTTCGACAATATCTCGGAGAAGTACCGCAACGGAGAGCGCCGCTACCGCATGAGGGGCCACGTGCTGATCCTTGGCGGCTCACGCCAGCTGCTGGGCATCCTGAAGGCCCTGCGGGACAACCACGGCTTCGAGGGAAAGGATATAGTGGTGATGACTTCGGGGGATGTGGAGTCCCTTCGCGCCGGGATGGAAACTGCCCTGGACGACAAGCGCTTCGCTTCCCGCATCACCTGGTACCGCGGCGAGCGCAATAACGAAGAGGACCTGCGCAGCGCCTGCCCGGACCATGCTTCGTGCATCTATATAATCGGGGAAGACGATGAAAGCGCCCACGACTCCATCAGCATAGGGGCGGCAGACCTCCTGAATGGCATCTGCACCGGCACCGGAGCGGGTATCCCCTGCTACATCACCCTGGAGATGCATTCCAGCATGGATGTATTCCAGTATCTGCCAAAAGAAGAAGGCTCCCGCCTGCGCACGGAAATAGTGAATACCAGCGATTATACCGCTGAGCAGCTGCTGGTGGATACTCCTTTCCTGCCGATTCCAGGCGAAGGGCAGTTCCTGCATATAGTGATTGCCGGTAATTCCCGGACGGCCAGGTCGTTCGCAAGCGTGGCGGCACACATCTGCCACTTTCCTTCATTCGCACGCGACGGCCGCAGGACGGTCATTTCCTTCATCCACCCGGGCATACGCAGCCAGATGGACAAATATGTGGCGAACCACCAATCCCTGTTCGACCTTTCGCATTATGCTTATGTGTCGCCGGAGGGGCGGGAAGATTTTGCCCCGAAGAAGGAATATGGGGATTTCCTGGACATAGAGTGGGAGTTCATAAACGGCAGCATCGCATCTCCTTTCGTCCGCGTAGAGCTGGAGAAATGGGCCGCGGATCCTGCCCGGAAGCTGGTCCTCGCAATGTGCTCGGATGATTCTTCGGTCAATCTTTCGGCCGCCCTGCATCTCCCCAAGAGCATTTACAAAGCAGGGGTTCCGGTTGCAGTGTATCAGAAAGATCACGTCGAGGTTCTGGAGAAGGCTGTCGGGAGCGGAATGTTCGGTTGCCTGACCTGCTACGGCGAGGCATCGCCGGACAACGACGCACTGCTGCTCCGCAGGTCGCTGCGCGGCAAACGGGTGAATTATGTCTACGATAAGCAATACGGGAATCCTCCGGCCGCATCGGCAGAGGAGGCATGGGCGGGGCTTTCATTCGCGCACAAACTCTCCAGCATAGCCAGCGCGAATTCCATCCCCCTCAAACTGCGGGCCTTCGGGCTTGAGCCCACGCAGGCATCGATTGACGCGCTGGACGACGATACCATTGAAGCGCTCTCCGAGGTGGAGCACCGCCGCTGGATGGCTTCGGTGCTGCTGATGGGATACTCCGCCGCCCCGGCCGCCGAACGCCGCGACCGCAGCCGCTTCAAAGAACTGAAAGACAAGGAGTTCGTACATCTCGACATCGCCCCCTATTCCGAACTCGCCCATGAGGCGGACAAAGATATGCTGATAGTGAAAAACATTCCGAGCATTATATGAAACGCATTATCCCATTTTTAACTGTTTTAATTCTGGCGGGGTGTCAGGAGAGCATGACCCACCTGACCGACAGGGTGTTTGAACTTGCAGAGGAGCAGGTCGAACTGATGGATTCCCAGGTTCCCGACGGGCAATATGCCGCTTGTTTCCAGGGGGATTCCCTAGTCTGCGTCAGCAACACGAAATGGTGCGCCGGTTTCTTCCCGGGCACAGCATGGCTGACTTTTGAAAAGACAGGTAATCCCGCAATCGGGGAGATCGCAGCCAGACGCACGGAAGCCCTGGAATTCCTGAAGACCCGCACCGACACCCACGATCTGGGATTCGAGATGATGTGTTCTTTCGGAAACGGCCTGCGAGTGGATGGGAACGAACATTATGCCGAAGTTCTCGACACCGCAGCACATTCCCTGATCAAGAGATTCAGTCCGACGGTAGGCGCAATAAAAAGCTGGGAAACAAAATGGAACAATTATCACTTCCCGGTGATCATCGACAATATGATGAATCTGGAGTTGCTCCTCAAGGTATGGGAAATGACAGGTGACGAGCAGCTGAAAGACATTGCAGTGACGCACGCCAACACTACTCTTGCCAACCACTTCCGCACCGACAACAGCAGTTTCCACGTTGTGGATTACAATCCTGCAGACGGCTCGGTTCTTGCGCGGGTGACTCATCAGGGCTACGCCGACAATTCCGCATGGGCGCGCGGTCAGGCCTGGGGCGTCTACGGTTATACGGTGATGTACCGTTTCACCCGGGATCAAGCTTATCTGGCTCAGGCAGAGAAGATTGCAGACTACATTCTTGGGCGTCTCCCCAAGGATTCGATACCCTACTGGGATTTTGACGACCCGGCGATTCCTGATGCTCCCCGCGATGCATCGGCCGCTGCAATCACGGCAAGCGCGCTGATCGAACTCGACTCGTATCTACCCGCACGGGGATACAGGAAATCTGCCGAAAAAATCCTCCGCACTCTTGCCGGTCCGGAGTATCTCTCGAAACCTGGCGCAAACGGAGGATTCATTCTGATGCACAGCACCGGAAATAAACCGAAGGACGTCGAAATCGACGTCCCTCTCAGCTATGCCGACTACTATTTTCTTGAGGCCTTGAGCCGCTTTACTTCGTCTTGCAGGTAAGAGTGTGAGTCTGCTTTTCGTCGGGATTGAAGGTCTTGATGGAAATATCGCTCTTCGTAGCGGTGACCTCCATGCGCTCGCAGTCGTCGTTGATCACTACGGGGAAGTCGGCATCCGACACCTTTCCGGGCTCGTCGACACGCCAGTTGTGCATGTGAGCCGCGATCCAAAGACTGATATCCGCCTTGTTGAGGATGGGGATGAAGTATTTGTTGACGTTGTCGTTGCCGTGCCAACTGCCCTTTTCGGGGTAGATGTGTCCAATCACTATGCGGACATCCGCTTCCTTGCACTCCTTTGAATTCACCACCTTCTCCAGCCAGCGGGCTTCTTCCGCCAGGTATGGCTCGGAAAGCATGGTGCCGTCGTATTCGATGTCATTGTCGGGTTTGTCTTCGCAGGTGTCGAGGAAAATCACGAAGAATTTGCCGTAGGAGGCCGTCCAGTAGGGTTTTCCTTCAGGAAGGTCGGCATAGTCGAACCAGTGCTTCGTATCGATGCCGCGGAATTCATGATTGCCTCTCAGGTTGTAGAGAGCGACCTTGCCCTTGAGGTTATCCGCGCCGGTTTTCAGGTACGTGTCGCGAATCTTCTCCTTCCATGCCAACGAACTGACCATGTCGCCGTTGAATGCCACGAAGTCGAGTTCGTCCATCTTCGCGCCTTTCATCAGGACATTCAGTATGGAATCCTTCTGGTGGATGTCGTTGTAGACATCGAAACGCAACTTGTCGTAGTCGGTCTTCAGCGTGGTGAAGGAATAAGGCTTCTTCGTGTAAACATCACTCCCCCAGGCCTTTGTGTAAGTCACATCGCCCGGGCCCTTGAACTCTTTCACGCCCTTCATCATTATGCGGTAGCGGTAGGTAGTCCCCGGCTGCAGCCCGTCGATGCGGATCTTGTGCATGTTGCTGATCACTTGATTGCCGAATCCGCGCATGTCGTAATACTTGGTGCGGTCTTCGTTGTAGAAATGCGTGCCGTCGTCCGGTGCGACTTCCACCCAGGCGATAGCATCCATATTGGTTTCCCATACCACCGTGAACCCGGTAGTCGTTGGATTCTGGACATAGGGCCCGCAGACAGGGCGGACCTTATCGGGGGTTTCCTGGGCTGAGGCGAGCAGCGTCAGACATAAACCAAGCAGGCAGAGTATACGTTTCATTTGTCAGTTTTTTTGTGATATGCAAATATAGTGAAATTACAAGACACAGTAACTTGGCCGCCCGCCACAAAAAAACCGGAAAATTGTAGTAAATTTGTGCGTTATGACAAAAAGCAGAAATAAGGGCGGGAATGGTTCCCGCAGCGGCCGGAAGAGTTCCGGCAGGCAGAAGAAGAGTTATCCGGTATATGAAGGTCGCGTGCAGATGACCCGCGAAGGGTTCATCTTCGTGATCGTGGACGGACAGGAGGACGACATTTATGTGAAAGCGTCCAAGACACGCAATGCGCTGGACGGCGACACCGTGAAGGTGGCGGTTACCAAGCAGAGTGCTGCAAAGGCGGCCTCGAAGGCCGGCGGAAGGGCCGAGCGCAAGCGCGAGGGCGAGGTGATAGAGATAGTGAAGCGCAGCGGCAAGCAGTTCGTGGGCATCTACCACACCATCGGGGCCCAGGCCTGGGTGCTGATGCAGAGCAAGAACATGCCATACGACATCGAGGTGGATCCCGAAGAAGGGGCCAGGCTCGGTGCCAAGCGAGGAATGAAGGTGGCGGTTGTTGTGGACCGCTGGAATCGTGGAGATTCCTCTCCCGTCGGCCACATAGCAGACGTGCTGGGCATGCCCGGCGAGAACAATACCGAGATGCACGCCATCCTGGCGGAATTCAATCTGCCATACAAGTTCGAAAAGGAGGTGGAGGATGCAGCCGACAGCATTTCGGAAGAGATTACGGCGGCCGACCTCAAGGGCCGCAAGGACTACAGGAGCACTTTCACGTTCACGATAGATCCGGCGGATGCCAAGGACTTCGACGACGCCCTGTCGTTCAAGAAACTGGGCAACGGCAACTACGAGGTGGGCATCCACATCGCGGATGTCTCCTACTATGTGAAGCCGGGCACGGCGGTCGACAAGGAAGCCCGCGAGCGCGGCACCAGCGTTTATCTGGTAGACCGCACGGTACCTATGCTGCCCGAGAAGCTGTGCAACAAGCTGTGTTCCCTGCGTCCGCACGAAGACAAGTTGACTTATTCGGTGGTCTGCGAGATTACGCCCAAGGCCGAGATCAAGAGCCGCTGGATAGGCCGGACGGTCATCAATTCGGACTTCCGCCTGGACTACGATCAGGCGCAGGAAATCATAGAAACTGCGAAGGTTTCGGGTTCTACATCTGAAACCGTCTCGCTCCGCGAGACCCCTCCCAGCGGAGCTGGGCCCCTCCCTCTTAGCGTGCCGAGGGTGGCAGCGGTTTCAGATGTAGACCCGAACCTTCGCGAGGCGATAACCATCCTCAACGATCTGGCAGCGAAGTTGAAGGAAAAGCGCTTCAAGGCTGGGGCGGTGGATTTCGACCGCCCGGAGATGAAGGTCGAGGTCGATGAGCAAGGCCGGCCGGTGAACGTCTACCAGAAAGTGAGCAAGGAGGCCAACTGGCTGATAGAGGAGTTCATGCTCCTGGCAAACCGCACAGTGGCGGAGTTTGTCGCAACCGACGGACAGATGAACGGCGTGGCGTCGAAGAAGGCCAAGACCTTCGTCTACCGTATCCACGACGTGCCCAATACCGAAAAACTCGAAAGCCTCAAGCGCTTTGCAAAGGGCTTCGGATACAAGATGGCGGATGCTTTAGAAGGCCGCGCCGCCGCAAAGAGCATCAACGCCCTCATGAAGCAGGCCGCCGGCAAACCCGAACTCGAAGCCTTCGAAGACATCGCCCTGCGTTCGATGGCAAAGGCCTGCTACAGCACCGACAACATCGGCCACTACGGCCTCGCGTTCGACTTCTACACGCACTTCACATCCCCTATCCGCCGCTACCCCGACACGATGGTGCACCGCCTGCTGACCCTCTACCTCGCCGGCAAGGAGAGCCAGAACAAGGGTTACTACGAGATAGAATGCCAGCATGCCTCCGAGCGCGAGGTGATCGCCGCCGATGCGGAGCGCACCAGCGTCAAATACAAACTCGTAGAGTACATGCAGGACAAGGTGGGAATGGAGTTCGACGGACGGGTTTCGGGCGTGACCGAATGGGGAATGTATGTCGAGATCGAGCCCACGAAGATAGAAGGAATGGTGTCCCTCCGGGAGATACGTTCCGACTTTTTCGAGTTCGACGAGGAGCGCTACCGTCTGGTGGGCAAACGCACCCACAAGATATTCCGTCTTGGCGACAAAGTCCGCATCCGCGTAAAGAACGCCAACCTGGAGCAGCGCCTTCTCGATTTTGAATTGATTGAAAACCTCTGATAATATGGCAAACAACTCATTCTTCGGATTTCTGGCAGGGGCTGCGATAGGAGCCCTCGCCGCCGCATATCTGCTCTCCGACAAGGGCAAGGACGATGCCGAACGCATCAAGCAGGCCGCCGGAGACCTCGCCGAAAAGGCGAAGAACAAGGCAGGCGATCTGGCCGACAGCGCCATGGAAGCAGTATCGAAGGGCCTCGACGCACTCGAAGATGCCCTGAACAAGAAGGACGCTCCCGCCGAAGAGCCCGAAAACGCATGAACACCAGAGACTACATCGATCTCCGCATCGAACAGCTCAAACTGAAAGGGACCGACACCGCCTCGCAGGCCCTCGGCACCCTTCTCGCGTGGATACTCATCATCGCGATAGCCTTGATGGTGCTCACAGTGCTCGCCTTCGGAGGCATACTCCTTCTGGGCAAGGCCCTTGGCAACTACGCCCTCGGAGCCTTCATCGTGGGCGGCGGCCTTCTTCTGGTGCTTCTGGTGCTCTGGATCTGCCGCAAGAAAATGTTCCGCGGCACCTTCATCCGCCTGCTGAGCGACGAACGCGATGTCCGCGAACTCGAGCGTGCGCAGGAGCTCAACGCCGTGCGGCTTCATGACGCCGAATCCTCCGACTGGTCCGGCGCCGGCAGCCTCGGCCTCCGCGCCCTCCGCATACTGCTGCGGCTTGCAGCACGCCGCTAACCTCGACCTTCCCCAGTATTGACAAAAAACGGGGAAGATCAGCAAAAAAAACTAGCACCTTCCCCAATATTGGCAAAAAACGGGGAAGGTCAGCAAAAAAAACTAGCACCTTCCCCAATAATGGCAAGAAACGGGGAAGGTCAGCAAAAAAAACTGGCACCTTCCCCAATATTGGCAAGAAACGGGGAAGGTCAACAAAGGAAGAAAAA
>CAMOIZ010000005.1 GCA_946616385.1 uncultured Bacteroidales bacterium
GGCCTTGACAAAGATGAATCCTCCTTACTTTCCGAATACAGGAGGCTTCTCTCCCTGCTTTCGCTCCCCCAGTTCCGGGACGGTGAGGTCTATGACCTCTGCTGGTGCAATTCCATTTTGTATGGTTTCGATCCCGAAAAGCATTTCGCCTTCCTGCGCTACAAGCGCCTTCCGAGAAAAAGAAAAGCAGACGCCACGCTGGTCGTCTGCAATTTCTCGTCCGAGCCTGTCGACATGAAAATCAATCTGCCCGAAGATCTGCGTTGCAAGAAGGAACTGTCCTGGCTGCCTCAGAGACAGGGCGTCAGGTTGACAGCCCCGTACGAGGCATATACTATCCCCTTGACATCTACGCAGTAAAGGTCTGATCCATAGACAAACAGGGATTCCGGCTCGTTGGGGATGCCGGCTTCTTTCAGGTCCCTGGCCCAGATTTCCTTTCCGCTGGAAAGGTCGTAGCAGACAACGGCGGAATCTCCGCTCATGCCGTAGACCTGGTACATTTTTCCGTGACTGACGACAGCTCCCTGGGTGGCGAGCCGGAAGGCGTATACCCTCCTGTCGAGAATGTCGGATGCTTCGAGTTTGATGGCCTTTTCGCCGGGTTCCGGCAGGGCGAATTTGATTATCTGCAATCCGTTTCCGAAACGGGCGTCGTTCCAACTCTCTCTGCTGTAACCTGTTATGTAGAGGAACCCGGCATCTGCGTCAAGCGCGAGATTGGGGTACCATACACCCATCTGCACCGGAGCAGGCAGCTCTATCGTCTGGATCTGCGTAAGCGAATAATCACCCTGCGAACCGGATACTTTGAACACGCAGATGCAGTGCTCCGCCCGGTTCTCCTGACTGACGTAGATCAAAGGATATTTCTCTCCTTTCACAGTGCGGATGCAGGCGTTGTTGCAATGCCATGTCTTTCTGCCCTCCAGAGGGATGCGCTGCAGATGCTTCCCTGCCCCGATCGAATAGACATCGACTGCCTTGGCGCCATCGAAAAACTGAAAGATGCAGCCGTCGATCTGAACCCCTCCCTGCCTTGAACCGGGAGAAGCGACAGGCGGCTCCTGCCGGAACTGTTCCTTGAAAAACTGGGCGTTTGCGCACCAGGCGGTGCATAATGCGAGCAATGTGATAAACAAGACCTTCTTCATAACTGTAGCAAAGATACAAAAAGTCTATGCCGTTTGCGTGTTTTTTCTTAACTTTGCGTGCGTATAAATAATAGAAACTTCACTTTTTATTATGAAAGATTCAATAATTATCCTTTGTGGCGGCGGTCCTGCTCCGGGCATGAACACCGTCGTTTGCTCTGTAGCAAAGACTTTCCTTTCCAATGGTTATCGCGTAATCGGCCTTCACGGCGGATATTCCGGCCTTTTCAACCAGAATCCCCGTACCGAGGAAATCGATTTCTTCAAGGCTGACGCCTACTTCAACCGCGGCGGTTCCTATCTGCAGATGAGCCGTTTCAAACCCACGGACGAAGATTTCGAGAAGAACTTCAACCTGGGCCTTTTCAAGGACAACAACATCAAGCTCCTTGTCACCGTCGGCGGCGACGACACCGCTTCTACGGCAAACCGTATCGCCAAATTCCTCGAGGCGAAGAAATATCCCATCCACAATATCCACGTGCCCAAGACCATCGACAACGACCTTCCTCTTCCCGGAAACGCTCCCACCTTCGGGTTCAATTCCGCCAAGGACGAAGGCGCACATCTTGCACGCACCGTATATGAGGATGCCCGCACCTCCGGAAACTGGCTGCTAATCAGCGCCATGGGCCGCAGCGCAGGACATCTCGCCCTCGGAATCGGTGAGGCTACCCACTGCCCTATGACCATCATCCCCGAGATGTTCAACAAGACCGGCATCTCCCTCGACAAGATAGTCAAGCTCGCGATTTCCGCCATCATCAAGCGTAAGATTCTCGGAATCCCCTACGGCACCGTGGTGGTTGCGGAAGGCGTGTTCCACGACCTTGATCCCCAGGAAATCAAGAATGCAGGCGTCAACATGACCTACGATGAGCACGGACATCCCGAACTCGGCAAGATCAGCAAGGCAGTCCTCTTCAACGACATCCTCGAGAAGGAATTCAAGAAGGTAGGTCTCAAGATCAAGACCCGTCCCGTGGAGATCGGCTACGACGTACGCTGCCAGGATCCTATCGGTTACGACCTTACATACTGCACCGAACTCGCAATGGGAGCATACGAACTCTTTGCCAAGGGCGAGACCGGCTGCATGGTATATGTAGATGCCGACGGCGAAGCTCATCCTCTCTATCTGAAGGATCTGCAGAATGCAGAGGGCAAGATTCCTCCGCGCCGCGTGAACATTGAAGGCGGCACAGCGCAGAACTACTATGCGCACATCTGCCACTACATCACCCCTGCCGACTACGAAGCAGCGAAGAAGTACGTTCCCAATCCCGAGGAGTACGACTTCAAGAAGATCCTCGCCTGGTAATTTACAATGACCCGCGAAGAAGCAAATAGCAGGATTGCGGAACTCAGGAGCATCCTGGAGGAAAACGCCCGACTCTATTATGTCGAGAATTCCCCCAGGATGTCCGACTATGAGTACGACCAGCTTATGCACGAACTGGAGGCCCTGGAGGCGGATTTTCCTGAATTCGCCTCCCCGGACTCTCCTACCCGCAAGGTCGGCAGCGACCTCGAAACCGGGGCGGTCAGCCGCGAATTCGTGCAGAGACCTCACCGCTATCCTATGCTTTCGCTGGGCAACACTTACTCCATTTCGGAGGTCGAAGAGTTTTCCGCAAGGGCGGACAAGACCCTGAATACCAGTTTTACCTATTGCTGCGAACTCAAGTTCGACGGCACTGCAATCTGCCTTACTTACAGGCACGGGCGTCTGGTTCAGGCGCTCACCCGCGGCGACGGTGTAGTTGGTGACGACGTCACCGAGAATGCCAGGCGGATTGCGAACATCCCCCAGCAGCTTCACGGCGATTACCCCGAGGAGTTCGAGATCCGAGGCGAAGTGCTGATGCCTTATGCCGCATTCGACCATCTCAACGAACTGCGCGTGCTCGATGACGAGCAGCCTTTCGCAAATCCAAGGAATGCCGCATCCGGATCCCTCAAGTTGCTGAATCCCGACGAAGTCGCTCAGCGCGGTCTCTGGTGCACGCTTTACCATATTCCCGCACAGAGCATAGATTTCGAGTCCCACGACCAGGCCCTCACCGCCGCCGCTTCGTGGGGACTTCCCGTATCCACTGACCGCCGCATCTGCAGAAACATCGACGAGATCAAGGCGTTCATCGACCATTGGGACGTGGAGCGCAAGAATCTTCCTTATGCAACCGATGGCGTGGTCATCAAGATCAATGAGATGGCTTACCAGCGCATGCTCGGCTATACGGCCAAGTCGCCAAGATGGGCTGTAGCCTACAAATTCAAGGCTGAGCAGGCTCTGACACCTATCCTTTCGATAGATTATCAGGTCGGCCGCACCGGCGCCGTTACTCCGGTAGCCAATCTCGAACCTGTTCTGTTGTCGGGGACCATAGTCAAAAGGGCAACCCTGGTGAACGAAGACCAGATCCGTGCCTTGGATATTCACGAGGGCGATTACGTTTATGTAGAGAAAGGCGGTGAGATCATTCCGAAGATTACGGCCGTTGAACTCTCGCGTCGCAGGCCCGGCGCTCCCGTGCCCGGATTTCCGACAGTCTGTCCGGACTGCGGCACTCCCCTTGTCCGTCAGGAAGACGAAGCCAAGTGGTTCTGCCCGAACAGCGACGGATGTCCCATGCAGATTAAGGGAGAACTGCTTCATTTTACAGGACGCAAGGCGATGGACATCCTTGCGGGAGAAGCCACAGTCGACCAGCTCTACAACCTCGGTTTCGTCCGTACTCCCGCCGATCTGTACGATCTCACCCTGCGGCAACTAACCAGTCTCGAGGGCTGGAAGGAAAAATCGGCGATCCGTTTCCGCACAAGTCTCGACAAATCGAAATCCGTCCCTTTCGAGAGAGTCCTTTTCGCTCTGGGGATTCGTTATGTCGGTGAGACGACCGCCAAGACTGTTGCACGTCATTTCGGTAGCATAGATGCTCTTATTGCCGCCGGCGAGGACGATCTCAAGGAAGTCCCCGACGTGGGGGATGTCTGCGCCCGAAGCATTTACGAGTATTTCCGCGACGAGCGGCATCTCTTAGAAATTGAACGCCTTAAAGCTCATGGATTGCAGTTCAGTCTTGAGCATCAGGGTGGTGCGCTGTCGAATGCCCTCGAGGGCAAGACAGTCGTGATATCCGGGACCTTCAGCATCTCCAGGGACGATATGAAGGCCCTTATAGAGAAGCATGGGGGAAAGAATTCCGGCAGCATCAGCGGCAAGACATCCTTCCTTCTCGCCGGGAACAAGCCCGGACCCGAAAAACTTAAAAAATGTGAAGAACTGAATGTTCCCGTGCTTAGCGAAGAGGCCTTCATGGCCCTGCTGCCGGAAAGCGCAGACACTTTCGCCAGCGAGGAGTCCGTCGAACAATTAAGTCTTTTCTAAGTTATGCGAAAGTACGAAATGACCGACCGGAAAGTAACCTGGAAAGACATCAGGGAGCTTTTTACCGACAAGATCTGGGGAATGGAGACCGACTTCGCCACCGGTGCGTGGAAGAGTCTGGTCACTTTCATCCGCATCGTACGCAAGACTTTCGACTCTTTTGCCGAGAACCGCATGGGATTCCAGTGCGTGGCTCTGAGCTATTTCGTCACCCTGGCCATCATTCCTCTCACGGCATTCATTTTCTTCGTATCCAACGGCCTTAATCTTGCCGACAAACTTGAAGTGCTTCTGCTCAAGATACTGCCGAACAACCTCGATCTTGTGAACATCGCCATTTCCAAGGCCGACAATATAATTGCCGCCGCCAGGTCGGGCCCTGTGGGAATCGCATCCGCATTCCTCTTCCTTTGGACCGTCATCTGGCTCATGTTCCAGACCGAAAGGGTGTTCAACAACGTATGGGGCATACGCAAGATTCCCCGCAAGACCTACAAGCGTTTCGGGTTCTACATCGGGCTGCTGCTCCTCCTGCCTTTCATAGTGATTATCTTCGCATACGGCATAGCACTTTATTCCAATGCAGTATCGCTGATAGGACTCGATGCTGAAAGACTTTCGCGCTTCGTGGGATGGCTGCTCTTCTATGTCGTGGTGGTTTTCACCCTTTCCGCGGCATACAAGTATATTCCCGCTTGCGAAGTCCGCTACAGGCACGCCCTCATGGCCGCCATCTTCTCGGGAGCCATTTTCCTGGGTTTCCAGTACGTATACCTTGAAACCCAGATGTTCGTGAGCCGTCTCAACGCCGTTTACGGAGTAATCGCAGCAATTCCTCTCTTCCTGATCTGGCTCAATTACAGTTTCCAGATCATAATGTACGGAGCGCAGCTTACCTACGCTCTGCAAGATGAAGCACAGCACAGACAATGAGCGTATCAAAATTTACCATAAAGGATTACAATCTCATCAAGAAAGAATGGGATAAACTCTATGCCGCAGCATCGCAGAGATGCCGCGACACAGAAGAACTTGCCGTGGTAAAAAAAGCTTTCGATTTCGCCAACGTAGCACACAGGAACGTACGCAGGCGTTCCGGAGAGCCATATATCCTGCATCCGATTCAGGTTGCCGAGATCGTCATAAGTGAGATCGGCCTCGGATACAAGTCCATTTCCGCCGCTCTCCTTCATGATGTCGTTGAAGATACCGATTATACGATCGAAGATATCCGGAATCTTTTCGGCGACCGCATAGCACTGCTCGTCGACGGGCTGACCAAGATCAAGACCGTGCTCGACAATGCCGACCGCAAGCGCGGGCCGATGTCTTCGAGCGAGAGTGTGCAGGCGGAGAATCTCAAGAGGATATTGCTGACTCTCAACGAGGACGTCCGCGTCGTGCTCATCAAACTGGCAGACAGACTGCATAACTGCAGGACCATCGAATTCATGCCAGAGCACAAGCGCGACAAGATTTTGAGCGAGACCATGTTCATCTTCATTCCCCTCGCCCACCGCCTGGGCCTGTACGGAGTGAAGTCCGAGATGGAAAATATCTGGTTGCGTTTCAAGGAACCCGATGCCTACCGGGATATTTCCGAACGGATCAGCCGGAACGTCGCCGAGCGCGATACCGAAATAAACGAGTTCATCGCTCCCATCGAGACCGCCCTCAAGCAGGCGGACATATCGTTCCGCATCAAGAAGCGCATCAAGACACCTTATTCGATCTGGTATAAGATGCGCACCAAGAACGTGCCTTTCGAACAGATCTACGACCTCTACGCTGTCCGCATCATATTCGACCAGTCTCCGGATCCTGAAGCCGAACGCCGGCAGGCATATCTCGTTTATTCGATCCTGATAGGACTCTATACCTCCCAGCAGGCCCGTTTCCGCGACTGGATTTCCACCCCGAAGAACAATGGCTACGAAGCCCTGCACTGCACGCTTATGAGCCGGTCCGGTTTCTGGGTCGAGGTTCAGATACGTTCGCAGAGAATGGACGACATCGCCGAGAAGGGTATCGCCGCTCACTGGTCGTACAAGAACAACGGCTACATTTCCGAGGTGGACAGCGAGATGGACAAATGGCTCAAAAAGGTGCAGGAAATCCTGGTCAGCACCGACGTGAATGCCCTCGAACTTCTCGACATCATCCATAACGACCTGGTTGCCACCGACATAGTCGTGTTCACCCCCAAGGGCGAGCAGCGTACCATTCAGTACGGGGCTACCGTACTTGACTTCGCGTACAATATACATACCCATATAGGCAACACTGCCATCGCCGCCAAGGTGAACATGAAACTTACTCCCCTCTCGCAGACGCTCCATGCCGGCGATCAGGTGGAAATCATCACCGCCGGCAGCGGACACCCCAAGGTGGAATGGCTGCAGTTTCTGAAGACCAGACATGCGCGCAATCAGGTGATCGAGTATTTCCGTGTCAGCCGCAAGCCATTGATTGACAAGGGGCGCAGGATTTATGCGGAGCGTCTTTCAGTTATGGGGCTGGAACGGGGCAAGGAGAATCTCAAGAAATTGCTCCGCTACACCATGTTGAACGATGCCGCCGAGCTTTACTTCAGGGTAGGTCTCGGCCTGATCGGTCCGGAGGTGTTCACCGAAGCGTTCTCCCGCAACAGGACTGCCCAGACTCACGGAGGATTCCTTCTGTCTCCTTGCTGCAATCCCATCCCCGGCGATCCCGTCATCGGATTCAGGGCCGAGGACGGCACGGTGATTGTGCATAAGAAGTCCTGTCCTGAAGTCGAGAAACTTGCCCTGGAATACGGAAGTTCCCGATTCGTAGTGGTAGACAATTTCGATTTCGGCCTCAAGGACTTCCCTGTACGGCTCTCGATTCGAGGTCTCGACAAGCAGGGACTGCTCAACAAGATCAGCCAGTTCATCTCGCTGACCATGGAGATAAACATGCGCGAGATTCATCTCGGTGCGAAGGACGGTGTGATGGAAGGCTACCTCGAGATGCTGGTGCACGACAAAAAGGTATTAAGTGAAATGATAGAAGGTCTCCTGAAGATCGATGGTATTCAGGATGTGGTAAGAACGGATATATGAAAAACAAGAACTGTTACATAGCCCTCGCCGCGGCTGTCCTCGCCCTGCTCTCTCCGGTGCTGGTGCCTTCGTGCGCCAACACCACCGAGGCTCCGAAAGGTGGCCCCAAGGATACCATCCCTCCGTATATCGTGAACATACATCCGCTTCCCGGCGCGACATCCTTCCCTCTTGAAGGCGGGAAGATCGTATTCGATTTCAACGAGTATGTCACGATCAAGACAGCTTCGGACATCTTCCTCTCGCCTCCCATGGAGAAGAAGCCCAAGTCGAAGATCAGCGGCAAGAGTCTCGTGATCAGCTTCGACGGAGCCCTCAAGCCCAATACAACCTATACCTTGAACCTTAACGGAGCCATAGCCGATAACCGCGAAGGCAACCGTTTCCCCGGTTTTACATACGTATTCTCCACTGGCATGAAGATAGACTCCATGTTCGTGACCGGTACGGTGCTGGACTGCAACACTCTCTCCCCCATCAAGGGAGCAACGGTGATGCTCTACAAGGATCACTCCGATTCAGCCATATTCCTGAGCAGGCCTTATGCTGCCGGAATAACCGATGACTGGGGTTATTTCGTGCTGCCTTACATTCAGGATACCCTTTACCGCATGTATGCAATCCGGGATGCGGGTAACGACAATGTCTACAGCCCCGATGCCGACAGGGTGGCATTCGTCGATTCTCTCATACGGCCTGAATGGATAGTGAACGACAGCATTCCCGAGTTGCTGAAATACGACATGACCGACACCCTGGGATGCCGTGAACGCCGCAGCCAGTATGAACTCAAGTTATTCCGCGAGCATCCATCCAAGCAGTATATAGTGAACAAAGTGAGGATGTCGCCTCGCTCCGCATACATAACATTCATGGCTCCCGACGCGTGGATCGATTCCCTTTGGTTCGGCGGCTATCCTGCCGACCGGGTGATTTCGCAGTTCAACATCCAGCAGGACAGCTTGGAACTGTGGCTCAACGACCGCCGGCCGGCTCCCGACACCCTTCATCTGTTCGTCAATTACCGCAAGACCGATTCTTTGGGCATCATGAAACCCGAACTTGAGCATATCAAGCTCGTCATGGATCCGGAGGTCAGGAAGAACTATTCGCGCAGCCGGAGAAGGAACCTCAAGCACGAAGATACCATCTGCGTGTTTTCGCTCAAGGCTGAACCAGAAAAGGTGGAGCAGGACGGATTCGTCATGGAGTTCAACTACCCTATCATCTACGAAAATTTCGACTCCCTGAAATTCCGTTACATAAATCCCAAGCAGAAGGAATTCACCGACAAAGTGAGCATCGAGCGCGACTCCCTGAATCTCCGCAGGTACATTATTCGTCCCAAGGTCAAGTTCCAGCCCGGCTTCGAGTACTTCCTCAAGGTGCCATACCGTTCTTTCCAGGACATCAACGGCTTCTGGTGCGACAGTACCGAGGTCAAGGTCACCCTTCCTACCGATGAGTCGCTCAGCACTCTGAATGCCAATATAACGGGTGTAGACAGGAAGTTCATAGTGGATCTGCTCGATGAAAAGCGCGCCAATGTGCTGCGTTCCTATATAATTGAATCCGACTGTACGCTGGTCTTCCCCTACCTGAAAGAAGGTAAATACTCGATCCGCATCGCCGATGACGGCAACAGGAACTCTATTGTGGATACAGGCGATCTGCTGCAGCATCGACAGCCGGAGCCCGTGCGCTTTGTCAAATTCGGTGACAGCGAATATCTCGACATCATAAAGTCTGCGGAAGTAGACCAGACAATCAATCTTGCAGAATTGTTCGCCAAGGAATGAGGAAAAGACTTGTCATAACCGCATTATGCCTGCTGTCCGCCCTCGGTGCCCATGCCCAGGAGGTTAGCGACATCAACGACTACGATCTGCTCGGAGTGAACTATGGCGTCACTTTCTCGCAGATGCAGTTCAATCCTGCGCAGAAGCAGGCCTGGTTGTTCAATCCGACGTATATATCGATGATGTATACCCATTATCTGAAGATGTTCGACTACATGCCGTACTTCGGATATCAATTGGGTATCGCCTACGGCAAAGAAGGTTACCGATTCAAGGAGAACAAGGAAACAGGCAGGATATACAGCATCGAAGGCGCCACTGAAGCGGTGATGGACGTAGTTGAAGTCCCTTTTCTCGCACATTTCCACTTTGATGCCGCGCATTTCATAATAATGGCTAACGCCGGCCTCTACGGCGGTTACAGGCGGACCATTCAGCGCAGCGGCCCCAATGTGACCGCGGGGTTGGAAAGGGCCTTCGCGCAAACCGACAGGCAGGCCGAATACGGTCTGCAGGGCGGTGTCGGGTTCGGCTTGATTTTCAATCCAGTAGAACTGCATTTCAATGCGCTTTTGCGGTATTCATGGTCGAGCATCTACGAGCCGGATTCGTCGCCGAGCATTTATAATCAGTATTATTACCGTTTTGCATATCCCCTTGATGTAAATATTACAGCCGGTATTCATTTCCAGCTCACCAAACGCACTGGAAAGACATCCCGCTATCTCAAGCGTCAGGCAAAGGAAATCGTAATCAAGGGTTGGGAAATTGAACATGATGGTACAGAAAGTCAGGATAGGAAAGAATCTGGTGATAGGTGATCCGGATCATATCGTCGTCCAGACGATGTGCAACACCCATACTTATGATGTCGAGGCCACTGTGGCCCAATGCAGGAGGCTTGCGGCTGCGGGCGCCGAACTTATCAGGATTACGGTGCCGGGAATCAAGGATGTTCCCTGCATGAAAGCGATCCGCGAATCGCTTCGTAGCGAGGGCATAGACACCCCTCTGGTCGCCGACATCCATTTTTCGTCGGACACCGCGATCGCTGTCGCCCCATTCGTAGAGAAAGTACGCATCAACCCGGGTAATTTCCATCCGGACCACGAAATGGCCAAGAAAAAGCTCGCCGAGCTGATTGCCGTGTGTAAAGAATGTGGCACTGCCATACGCATAGGCCTCAATCACGGATCGCTCGGCAAATATATCACCGATCTCTACGGCAACACGCCTCTTGCTATGGCAAAAGCCGCTATGGAATGGCTGCAACTGTGCATCGACAACGACTTCCTGCAGGTCGTAGTTTCCCTGAAATCCAGCAATACCCTCGTAATGGTCGAAGCCTACAAACTACTTCACGAAATGATGGTGGAGAATGGTATCGTCTTCCCCATGCATCTCGGGGTGACCGAGGCCGGGAATGGCGATAGCGGGCGAATCAAGTCCTGCGTGGGCATTGCATCCCTGCTGGAAATGGGCATAGGGAATACCGTCAGGGTATCGCTGACGGAAGATCCCGAGGCAGAGATTCCGGTTGCAAGATATCTGGCCGAAAGATATAGCGGCAAACCTGTCTCCATGCCTGCCGGCAGGGAACGTACTATCCTGCAGGCCGCCTGCGATTACGGCCCTGCCCTGCTGTCGCATAAAATTGACGATCTGGAATTGAACACCGGTTACGGAAAAGAATTCGATGAGTATCTCTCCGATGAGATTATGCAAGCATCCAGGCGCCGGTTCTATAAACCCGAATATATTGCATGTCCTGGTTGCGGACGCACCATGTACAATCTTCAGGAGGCGTTTGAACAGGTAAAAGCCCGTACTTCACACCTCAAGGGAATGGTCATAGCAGTAATGGGCTGCATAGTCAACGGTCCGGGTGAAATGGCCGATGCCGATTGGGGATATGTAGGGGAAGGCAATGGCAAAGTGAGCATATACAAAAAGAATGTGCCAGTACTTAGGCACATTCCCGAAAGTGAGGCTCCCGACAAATTGCTGGAACTTATCGAATCTGAGCAATAACGGTTTCACACGCCTTGGTGAGGTCTCCAAGAGCCACCTTGACATCTGCGTCGAGGGGAAGGAATATGTCAAGTCGTGAGCCGAATTTGATTATTCCGCACTGTTCACCTGATTTTACCTGCAGCCCGGGTGCCGCATAATTCACGATGCGCCGGGCAAATGTGCCTGCAAGCTGCCTGAAAAATACCTCCTGCCCAGACTGGGTGCGGATGCATACGGAGGTGTGTTCATTCTCTTCAGACGCCTTCGGCTTGAAGGCCAGCAGATGCTTGCCGGGATGATATTTGTAATAGGTAACCTCTCCGGTGACCGGCCAGAAATTGGCGTGGACATCGAAGAAGTTCATATAGACGCAAATTCTCTTGCAGTTCCGTTTGAGATACTCATCTTCGAAAAATTCGTCTATTATCACGACCTTGCCGTCGGCGGCGGAGGTCACGATAGTATCGCTGCCGGCAGGCGTCCTGGAGGGAACCCTGAAAAAGAACAACTGCCAGATGCAGAATACCCAGGCGAATACGATCAAAGGCCATTTCACCCATGCGACCGGCACGAACTTCCAGATGACATAGATGAATATGGCTGCTATGATGAAAACGACAGCCAGCGTTCCGTAGGAGTCTTTGTCTATAATACGCATGGTTTATATCAAGGAGAAGATTAACAGGTACAAGGCTCCGGCTGGTATTGCTGCCAGACTGCTGTCGAAACGATCCAGGAAACCGCCGTGACCCGGAATGATGTTTCCGGAATCCTTAAGGCCGAAATGACGTTTCCACGCGGACTCGAGCAAGTCGCCGCAGACACCTGTGCAGTGAATGACGACGGCAAGCAAGATGCAGTGTACAATGCCGGGAACCAGTAATCCCAGAGCATGGAGAATAAGGGCTGCCGCAACAGTGAATACCAATCCGCCCCAGAATCCGACCCATGACTTGTTGGGAGAGATTTTCGGAGCAAGTTTCCTGCTTCCGGCTTTCTGACCGAACAGGCTTCCGACACAGAAAGCTCCTACGTCGGAGCACCAGATCATTATGAAGAAGCATAGCAGCAAGGTGCCGTCGAACTGTCCGCCGGTGAATCCCATCAGGAACAGGATGCACATTGAAGCAAGTATATATACAAGCCCGGGAAGCAAGATATTCATCGACTTCCCTGTGGTGCGGATGAACTCGTAGACGAGGAAACATGCAATAAGACCGAATACTCCGGCGAAGAAGTATTTGTTGATCAGCAATCCTGCAAGTATGAGCAGAATATATACAACTCCCGAAATGGATCTCAGTACTACCTTGTTCATCAGTCTTCAGCTTTTACCTTGGGGCCCAATATCGCCTCAAGATCATCTGCAAATATAACTTCTTTTTCGAGAAGAAGCTGTGCGACTTTCTCGAATGCTTCCCGGTTTTCGGTCAGTATCTTCGTGGCCTTGGCATGGACGCTGTCCACAAGGTCCTTGACCTCCTTGTCCATCAGTTCCGCCGTTTTCTCGGAGTACGGCTTGATCATCTCATAGCCTCGGGCACCGGTGGAGTCGTAGAACGACAGCTGGCCGACCTTATCGCTCATGCCATAGAACTGAACCATGCTGTAGGCGATGTTGGTGAGACGCTCGAGGTCGTTGAGCGCGCCGGATGCAGGTTCTCCGTTGATTATCTCCTCCGCGACACGTCCTCCAATAAGAGTACACATCTCGTCCATCATCCACGACTTGGGGAGAATCTTCCTTTCGCTGGGCAGACTCCAGGTCAGGCCGAGGGCCTGTCCTCTGGGGATAAGGCTCACTTTGAATACCGGATCGGCATAAGGAAGAAGCCATCCTACGACGGCATGTCCTGCCTCGTGGTAAGCCGTGGTCCTTTTTTCGGCCGCTGTCATGATAGTTGAATTCTTGCGCTCGAGTCCGCCTACGATCCTGTCGACGGCATCAAGGAAGTCCTGCTTTTCTATTACGGACTTGTTCTTGCGGGCGGCTGTCAGAGCGGCCTCATTGCAGACGTTGGCGATGTCGGCTCCGGAGAATCCCGGGGTATGCTTCGCCATGAACTCGACGTCGAAATCCTGTGCGACCTTGAGGCCACGGAGATGGACCTGGAAGATTTCCTGGCGTTCCTTAAGTTCCGGAAGTTCGACATGGATCTGACGGTCGAAACGTCCTGCTCGCATGAGGGCCTTGTCGAGGATGTCGGCACGGTTGGTGGCGGCAAGCACGATCACACCGCTGTTTGTCCCGAATCCGTCCATCTCGGTAAGGAGCTGATTGAGCGTATTCTCACGCTCATCGTTCGAAGACCAGCCAACATTCTTGCCCCTGGCGCGACCAACAGCGTCTATTTCGTCGATGAACACAATGCAAGGTGCCTTTTCCTTGGCCTGTGCGAAAAGGTCGCGTACGCGGCTTGCACCGACGCCTACGAACATTTCAACGAAATCGGAGCCGCTGATCGAGAAGAAAGGCACGTTTGCTTCACCGGCCACAGCCTTGGCCAGCAGAGTTTTTCCGGTGCCGGGAGGGCCTACCAGGAGAGCGCCCTTGGGAATCTTTCCGCCAAGAGAGGTATACTTCTGGGGATTCTTCAGGAAGTCGACGATTTCCATCACTTCCTCTTTCGCCCCGTACAGCCCGGCCACATCCTTGAACGTGACGTTGACAGTGTTCTTGTCGGCAAGCTTTCCTGTGGACTTTCCTACATTGAAAATACCGCCGGCAGGACCCCCCTGGCCTTTTCCGCCGCCCATGGCGCCCATGCCGCGGAACATCCACACCCACATGAGTATGATGAGAATGATCCATATCCAGTCGAATATGCCCTGCCACCATTTCGTGCTGCTTTCAATGACGAGTTTGACCGGCGTCGCCTGAGGATGGAGGATCGTCAGTTCACTGTTCAGGGCCTCGATTTCCGATTCCGCATCAAACTTGTCGGATACGAGGAATATGAAATGAGGAGATTTCTCTGGAACATTCCCATGGAAATAAGATTCGCTGTATTTTCCAAGAGACTCAGGACGCATGGTCACCTTGCCTTGATAATCGTTGCGAATGAACAGGATCTCTTTTACATCGTCGTCGAGAATCATCTGTTTGACCTGAGCCCATTCTACTTTCTGGGGCCCGGGTCCGGCGCCCCTGTAGAGCAGGAAGCCTATTCCCAGGATTAGGAGGATGTAAAGGGCCGAAATGTTGATCCGAATGCCCTGTTTCTTATTTTGCTTTTTATCCATTTGCGATATAAATTGTAACTTTGCACAATATCTACAAAGATAATGACAAAAATGAAACAATCATACGATTATTCTTCTATCACATGGCTTGAGTGCACAGATTCAACGAATTCCGATATAAGGCGTGGTCTGGATGTTCTTGACAATTTGTCAGTTATAGCTGCCAGATTCCAGACCGCAGGCCGGGGACAGGGCACGCATACATGGCTTTCGCCCAAGGCGGAGAATCTTACATTCAGCCTGCTCCTGCGTTTCGGAGAGGGATCGATCTGCCCTCTGCCTGCCACAGAAGCAGTCCGCATCACACAGATGGCTACCCTTTCCGTTCATTCCTTTCTTGCGGAAGAAGGTATATCCGCAAGGATCAAGTGGCCTAACGACATCTGGGTGGGCGACAAGAAAATATGCGGAATGCTGATAGAGAATATTCTGGACGGGAACGAAGTCCGCAGCAGCATAATCGGCATTGGACTCAACCTGAACCAGCGCGAGTTCGATCCTGCCCTTCCCAACCCTGTTTCCCTCTCACAGCTTACGGGCAAAGATTACGATCTTGAGGATACCCTGAAAAGAGTATACGATAATATTTGCCGCCGGGTGGCTCAACTGAGCTCATCCGACGGCAGATCCGAGTTGGAAAATGAATTCGGGAAGTATCTGTTCCATCTGGACCGTTCCAGACAGGAACTGTTGAGCGGAGCTATCGAGGATTTTGAAGCAGGGAAACAGCCTCGGCAGGATTCTCGGCCTTGAAGACCGAACTGCCGGCCACGAGAATAGAAGCTCCGGCATCGCGCAGCAAAGCGGCGTTTTCGGCATTGACTCCCCCGTCGACCTCTATGGGCGCATCGTTTCCCCTGCGCTCCAGTTCCGCTTTAAGAGCGGCAACCTTCCGGACGCTTTCCGGGATGAATTTCTGCCCTCCGAATCCGGCGAATACCGACATGATAAGGAAGAAGTCCGCCTTTCCGATATAAGGGAAAAGACGCTCCACGGGAATGTCAGGATTGATTACCAGGCCTGCCTTCATACCGTTTGCACGGATGTCGGCAAGGATCGCTTCACTGTCTTCCAGCGCAGCTTCCTGATGGAAACTCATCATGCTTACTCCGAGCTCGGCGCAGCGCTTTACCCATCTTTCAGGATGAACGACCATCAGATGTGCATCCATGGGAATGGTCGCAATCTTTGAAACAGCCTCCACTACGGGAAAACCGAAGGAAATGTTGGGAACGAATGTGCCGTCCATGATGTCGAGATGGATAAGATCCGCGCAAGCGTTCAGCATGCGTATGTCTTTTCCGAGTTCGGCGAAGTCGGCCGAGAGTATAGATGGGGCTACTTGAAGTTGCATACTACGTCGTCGAGAAGTTTAACGAATTTGTCCATAGAAGCGAGCTCCAGTTTTTCACCCGGAGCGTGTACTCCGCGCAGCGTTGGCCCGAAGGAAATCATATCGAGGTCCGGGAATTTCTCCAGGAAAAGGCCGCACTCGAGTCCGGCGTGAATTGCGAGAACGAGCGGACTCTGATTGAAAAGCTTTTTATATGATTTCACGCAAACCTGGAGGATATGTGATTTCAGATTGGGATTCCATCCGGGATACTTGCTGTAACATTCAACTCCGGCTCCTGCATCCCTGAATACTCCGGCTACCTTCTCCACGAGGGCATCCAATTCCTCTACCACGCTGCTGCGCTGGCTGGTAGCAACTTTGATCGTATTGTCGTCGAGCATGAAGACGGCTGCGAGATTGGTGGAAGTCTGAACCAGACCTTCGATGTCCGGGCTCATCTTCTCTACGCCGTGCGGACATGCGGAAAGGGCCTTGAGAAGGGCTTTGGCAGTAGATGAATCTATGGCTTTGTCCGCCTTTGTCTCACAAACGCTGAAACAGAGATCGGGCTCGGTGTCGGCATACTCCGCTTTGACGCCGTTGCCGTATGCGCCGAAGCGGCCGGCGATTCCTATGGAATCCGGAGTGTAGATCACGGCCTTGCATTCGCGTGCGATGGCATTGGACTTGCCGCCGCCACAGAAACTGACGAGCTGGAATCCTGTTTCTCCGGCGAGGAAATCGGCCAGCAACTTCACGGTGTTGGCGCGGTGCTTGTTTATGTCGTCGCCGCTATGTCCGCCTATACCGCCTCCGATAGAGAGTTCAATGGCCTTCCCACCTTTGACGAGAGACTCTTTTTGATACTTGAACCATGCATCGGTGTGCTCTCCGCCGGCGCAGCCGATAAACAACTGTCCTTCGTCTTCGGAATCGAGATTTATGAGAGTTTTGCCGGAGAAAAAGCCTTCCTTGAGCGCATTGGCCCCGTCCATGCCGGTTTCCTCCGAAATGGTGAACAGACTCTCGATGCGCCCGGCAGGAGATTTGCTCTCCATCAGGGCAAGGCATGCTGCCACTCCGATTCCGTCATCTGCGCCGAGAGTGGTATTCTTTGCAATCATCCAACCGTCCTCGATTTCATACGGGATAGGTTCCTTGGAGAAATCGAACTCGAAGCCTGCATTCTTTTCGCAAACCATGTCCTGATGGGCCTGGAGCACGATAGTAGGCACATCTTCCTTTCCGGGAGACGCAGGTTTGATTATGAGCACATTGCCGATCTCGTCGGTCTTGCTTTCCAGACAATGTTCCCGGGCCCAATTGCAAAGAAAGGCCGTCATCGGGCCTTCGTGGCCGGATTCGCGGGGAATCCGGGTTATTTGCTTGAAAATTTCAAGTACGGATTCTGATGTCATATAATAATGTTTTTGATTATCTGCCGGATGGTGAAAGCATCAGCTCAAGATCCCCGACGTACTTCCTGAAGGTCTTGTCGGTGTGCATGAGGTCTGTGACCGTAGCGCAGGCATGAAGCACCGTGGCATGGTCTTTCCCGCCAGTCTCCGCTCCGATCGTAGAAAGGGAGCAGTTGGTAATCAGGTTCCTGCACAGATACATGGATATCTGACGGGCCTGGACAATCTGGCGCTTGCGTGAGAGCGAAAGCAGATTGTCGCGTGTGATGTTGAAATAATCGCAGACAGCCTTCTGCACTTTGTCGATGGTGATGTTGCTGATGGTGTTCCCGACGATCTTGCGGGTAACCCGTGATGCAAGTTCGATCGAGTTCTCCTCTTTGGAGAGCGCGGAATATGCGGCTACCGAAATGAGCGCACCTTCCAGTTCGCGGAAATTCGTCTGGATGTTGGATGCGAGATACTCGAGCACGTCTTCCCCTATGTTCATGCCCTCGCGGAACGCCCTGGCCTTGAGCATGGCAAGGCGGGTTTCATAGTCGGGAGCGGTAAGTTCCACCGAAAGGCCCCATTTGAAGCGCGAAAGCAGGCGCTCCTCGAAATTCTGGAGCTCGGCCGGCGACCTGTCCGATGTGAGAATCAGCTGCTTGGAATTCTGGTGCAGATGATTGAACACATTGAAGAATGCAGTCTGGTTGCCCTGCCCCACGAGATCCTGGATGTCGTCGATGATGAGAACATCGATCTTCATGTAATAAGCCAGGAAATCGGTAAGCTTGTTGCGCACGAAAACGGCATCCATATATTGAGTCTTGAACTCATTGCCGGTTACGTAGAGTACGACCAGGTCGGGATACTTCTCCTTGATGGCAAGTCCGATTGCATTGGCCACGTGGGTTTTGCCCAGACCGGGACCTCCGAAAATGAACAGAGGATTGAACGGAGTCTTTCCTGGGTTGCGGGAAATGTCGGTCCCTGCCGTGATGGCAAGACGGTTGCAGTCGCCGGATACCAGATTCTCGAAGTTGTATACGGGAAGAAGCCTGGGATCTATCTGTATCTTCTGCAGTCCGGGATAAACGAAGGGGCCGGGGTTGCCCGAAGGCTGATAACTGCTGATGTTGACAGACTTGTTTACAGGAGGGTTCCCGGGGCCTTCCGGCAGGCGCATGGGCTGCTGGTTGCTGACCGGACGGATCAGGTAGTTCAACTTGGCGTCGGCACCTATCGCCCGCTTCAAAGTTTTCTTGATGACATCGAGATATGACTCCTCAAGATATTCGCGGAAAAAATCGGAGGGAACCTCTACGGTAAGCGTGGAATCTACAAGGGAAACAGGCCTGATTTTCTTGAACCAGGTCTCAAACTGTTGGGGTTCAACTATCTGCGCAATGATACGCAGACAGTCGTTCCAACGGTCGATGTGTTTTCCTATATTTTCCATACGATTTACTGTGCAAAAATGGTTAAAAAAAAATGAGAAAAAACTTTTTTAACTATTGCTTTTTAATTTTTTATGTCTTATATAAAAAGAGGGGGGAGGCAAAAAATCCTTTTGATTCATTGCTTTGAGAATCAACAATTTAGCGTGCGCTTAAAAAATTAAAAACCCCTTTGCAGGGGCCTCTGAAAGTGCTACCTCATTTGAAGCGGCTGACGCCTTCGGCCGTGAGTTTCACCATGAAAGATCCGGGGTATTTATCTTTAATCTTTACGTTGGCCTTGCGGGCCTCATCTTCCGACTCCGAAATCCCTATTATATATTTATTGAGAGAGCCGATATTGACTACCACGGGATCGTATCCCAGGAACATGGGATCTTTCGGATCCACGTTCTTGCTGCTCGCAAAAATCTGGGTGCCATAACGGACTGTGGTGACGGGCGGCTGCTCCGGCGCTTTGGGTTCCTCTGTTTTGTTCTGTCCGAGGTCGATGCTGCTGTCGTAGACTGCTTTGTATTCCTTGAATGCCTCAAACAGCCTGTCGGCGATCTTGTCTCTTTGCGCATCCTGTTTCAGAACGGCCAGGTCTGTCTGATTCGAGATGAATCCTAGTTCGACAAGAACCGAAGGCATGGCCGTCTTCCAAAGAACATAGAAAGGATTCTGCCAGATGCCCCTGTCGGCTTTGATAGGCCCGCCCTTGAGTTTTTCGGAAATGATGGACGCAACCAGAAGGCTCTGTTCCAGATATGCATTCTGCATCAGACTCATGAAAATGTACGATTGCTCGTCCGAAGGGTCGAATCCCTGATACTTGGTGGAGTAATCGTCTTCGAGCAGAATCACCGAGTTCTCCCTTTTGACGACGTCCCTGTTGTATGCGAAAAGGTCTCTGTTCTTGTCGGAAGATTTGCCGAGAATGTGAACGGAATATCCGTTGGGCGAAGTCGAGACGCTGGAATTGATATGGATGGAGATGAAGAGGTTGGCCCCGGCCTTGTTGGCGATCGCGGCCCTGTCGCGCAGTTCAACGAACTTGTCGGAAGAGCGTGTCATGACAACCTTCACGTCGGGATATTCGTTGCGGATCCTTTCGGCAAGTTTGCCGGCTATTGAAAGCGTAAAGGTCTTTTCGTAAGATTTTTTGTCTTTGCTGACCGCACCTGCATCTTTTCCGCCGTGGCCTGCATCTATGACTACGGTACGAAGTTTGAGGTCTTCCGCCCGGAGCGGCATAAGCCCCAGCATCAAAGAAAGAAATATGCAGATTGCGTGTTTCAGAAATAAATCTTAATTTTGTACCTTGCAAATTTAGAAAAAAATTGCAATCGAGGAAAATTAAATACCTGTTTCTTGCTGTGATCATCATGATTGCAGCCATGCACGACTTGAACGCACAGAGGCCGAGGCGTTCCAGGCAGCCGCTGTTTTCAAGTCAGGTGGCAGAAAAGAAAGTGGTTCTCCCCGACTCTCTCGAACTTGCCCGCAGGGATTCTATCCGAATCGCCGATTCCCTTTTCAGAGTCGATTCCGCCGCGCTCATGAAGCAATCTTCCCTCGGTGCGCCGGCATTCTCCGCAGCCCGGGACTCAGTGATAGAGAGTTTCGTGGACGGGCAGCGTATGATCCATTACTACGGCGACGTTAAAGTGACGTACCAGAATATGGAACTTACGGCGGAGCGCATGGACTATGACGTCAACACCGGCACCGTGCATGCCTATGGGGTATATGACTCGCTGCTTGCCGACTGGAAAGGACGGCCTGTCATGACGGAGGGTGGCAAGGTGTATAATATGGAAGAGTTGCGCTACAACTTCAACACCCGCAAGGCACGTATCAAGAATATGGTGACCAACGAAGATGAAGGAATACTCCATGGACGCAACATAAAGATGATGCCCGACAAGTCGATCAACATCACTAACGGAAAGTATACCGTCTGCGACCACGAAGAGCCGCATTACTACCTGCAGCTCACTGCCGCCAGGGTTGTCACCGAACCGAGCCAGAAAATAGTGTTCGGCCCCGCTTATGTGGTGATTGAAGACGTCAAGGTATATCCCCTGGTCCTTCCGTTCGGCTTCGTGCCAAAGAGACCGAAGAGAGCAACGGGAATTCTTTTCCCTACCTTCGGAGAAGAAACTGCGCGTGGTTTCTACATGAAAGATCTGGGAATGTATTTCGTGTTCGGCGATTATCTCGACCTGTCCGCCACCGGCGACTACTACACACTTGGATCCTGGGCGGTGGACCTTAATTCCAGATACAAGGTCAATTACAAGTTCAACGGATCCCTTTCGCTCACATACTCCGACGACCGCACAGGAGAAAAAGGCAGCGCGGACTATTCCCAGAGTACGAACTTCGGAATACGCTGGTCTCATTCCCAGGATTCCAAGGCACATCCCGGAATGAATTTCAGCGCTTCCGTCAATTTTTCGAGCCCTAGCAACAATAAATACAACTCGCACTCCGTGAACGAGGCACTGCAGAACCAGGCTTCGTCGTCCATCTCCTTCTCAAAGAGTTTCGGAGGCAAGGCCACCATCTCGCTGAATGCCCTTCACTCCCAGAATTCCCGTGACAGTTCTTATGCCTTCACCCTTCCGAACCTGACTTTCTCGGTAGCGACATTCTATCCTTTCAAGCGAAAGAACCGGGTAGGCAAGGAGAAGATTTACGAGAAATTGTCGTTGTCGTACAATACCACCCTGCAGAACAAGATCAATTTCAAGGCTTCGGAATTCATGCAGGACGGCTTTTTCGACAAGTTCCAGAACGGCATGACACATAATTTCAGCATCGGACTTCCGAGCTTCAGCCTGTTCAAGTATATCAATTTCTCCCCTTCCGTCAGCTACGGACAGAACTGGTTCTTCCGCACGAACGAGGCGCGTTATGACGAAGAGCAGGGCAAGGTGGTCATGGAACTCAGCGATGCCTTCTCGCATCTTGGAATCACCCAGACCTATTCCGGAGCTGTTTCCGCAAGCACTCGTCTTTATGGCATGTACAACTTCGGCAAGTACCACAGGGTCCAGGCGATCAGGCACGTAGTTTCGCCCTCTTTCTCGCTCTCGCTGAGCCCGAATCTGGCGACCAAGGCAAATGGCTACAGGACACTCACCTATGTCGATTCCAACAACGAAATCAAGACTTACGAATACAATATCTACAGCGGGCAGATGTACTCTCCTCCCGGAAAGGGCAGGTCCGCCACCGCAAGCTTCCAGATAGGAAACAATCTTGAAGCGAAAGTCCGCGATTTCGCCGACACCACCGGCACCGGCACAAAGAAGGTCAAGCTGATCGACCAGCTAAGCATAAGGTCAGGTTACAATTTCCTCGCAGACTCCCTGCGGCTGAACACCATAAGCATGTCGATGTCCACCTCCCTGTTCGGTAAGGTGAGCATCAGTGCCAGCGCCAACTTCGACCCTTATGGAGTGGATTCCAAGGGCAGGAGGTACAATGAATGGGCAGTTAATCTCGGGCAGGGCCTGGCACGTTTCACCAATGCTTCCGCCTCTCTTTCCTATTCGATTTCCGGCAAGGGCGCCATCAAGGGTAACGACGGCAGCAAGGACAGCGGTGGAAGCAGTTCGGACAATCCGGCCAGTTACTATCATCGCATCTACACACATCCTTACACCGGAGAATACATCCCCGGAGGCTGGCTCTATTATACGAATCCCAACGTGCCTTGGTCGGCGAACTTCAGCTATACATTCAGTTGCAACAGACGCTGGTCGTACAATTCCGGGACGCAGAGTCTCAACGTCAAAAACGATATTACCCAGACATTGAGGATAAACGGCAATATCCGTCTCACTCCCAAAATGAATATCAATGCCAGCTCCGGCTACGACTTCCAGGCAAAGAAAATGACCCCTTCGCAGCTTTCCGCTACCTACGACATGCATTGTTTCAATATATCCGTCAGCTGGGTTCCTTCGGGTCAGTGGCAGTCCTACAGTTTCCGCATCCAGGCAAATGCAGCCGCTCTTGCCGACCTGCTGCGTTTCAAGAAGAGCAGCAGTTTCTGGGATAATTGATTTTATTTTGCAGTTCTCTGCATTTTTGTTATCTTTGCAATATCAATCGAAGCAAGCCGTATCCGGCAAGCTTAATTAATATTTCATTTATGCCACACACTCTTTTCGAGCTCAATAAGATGAGTAGAGAGCAGCTCGAGACCATTGCAAATCAGTACAAAATCAAGAAAGTAAAGAATCTTGAGGATGCCGACCTTGCCTTCGCCATTCTGGACGCCCAGGCAACAGAAGCATCTCTCCAGCCAGATAAAGAAAAGCCCAAGGCTCGCAGGGGGCGTCCCCGCAAGGATTCTTCCGCACCCAAGAAAGAGGATGCGGCCCCTTCGCCGGCGCCCGCACCAGCCACTGCTCCGGCTCCTGCCGCAGAAAAAAAGCAGGAGAAGAAACAGGAGAAGAAGCAGGAGAAACAGCAAGACAAGCCTGTTGAAACTGCTGTCGCTCCCGCAGAACCCGAGAACCCGGCTCCCAAAAAGCGCGGACGCAAGCCCAAGAATGCCCAGCCTGTCGCTGCTCCGGCAGCTGAACCTGCGCAGCCTGCGGAGGACGCAAAGATGAACCAGGCCCGTGAGTTGGCCAAGGAGAGCCTTGACCAGGCCCGCGCCGACTACCTGAAACCGCAGCAACCCCAGCAGAACCAGCAGCCCGCCAAAGCGAAGGTGCCCGAATATGAAGGGACCGTCGAGGCAACCGGCGTGCTCGAGGTCATGCCCGACGGCTACGGCTTTCTGCGCTCTTCCGACTACAATTATCTGAACTCCCCCGACGACATCTACGTCGCCCAGCAGCAGATCAAGCAGAACGGCCTGAAGAACGGCGACACTGTCACCGGCGAAATCCGTCCTCCCCGCGAAGGCGACAAATACTTCCCCCTCGTTCGCGTGAAATACGTCAACGGACGCACTCCCCAGTTCATCCGCGACCGTGTACCTTTCGATTTCCTCACTCCCC
Source organism: uncultured Bacteroidales bacterium (assembly GCA_946616385.1). GTDB lineage: Bacteria > Bacteroidota > Bacteroidia > Bacteroidales > UBA932 > Cryptobacteroides. Next base: position 23,889 of record CAMOIZ010000005.1, read on the forward strand.
TCTTCCCGGACAAGAAATTCAACCTTCTCGGCCATGGGCATATGAACGACGTGTCCTGCCGCATCGTGGATCTCTTCTCTCCTATAGGAAAGGGCCAGCGCGGACTGATCGTGGCACAGCCGAAGACAGGTAAGACAATGCTGCTCAAGAGCATAGCCAACGCCATCGCCGACAATCACCCCGAAGTGTACGAGATCGTCCTACTCATCGATGAGCGTCCGGAGGAAGTCACCGACATGCAGCGCAGCGTCAAGGCCGAGGTGGTAGCCTCCACCTTCGACGAACCTGCCGAAAGGCACGTCAAGGTCGCGAACATGGTGCTGGAGAAGGCCCGCCGCCTGGTCGAGTGCGGGCACGACGTGGTCATCCTGCTCGATTCCATCACCCGCCTCGCACGTGCATACAATACCGTGCAGCCGGCATCCGGAAAGGTCCTGACCGGCGGTGTCGACGCCAACGCCCTCCAGAAGCCCAAGCGCTTCTTCGGCGCTGCCCGAAACATCGAAGGAGGCGGATCTCTCACCATCCTTGCCACCGCCCTCACCGAAACCGGTTCCAAGATGGACGACGTGATCTTCGAGGAATTCAAGGG